>DASYZR010000147.1 GCA_035945995.1 bacterium | reverse complement strand
TTCCCTGACGACCTTGATGAACCGGGCGTTCGCGTTGTCGAGCGCGGGCTGAGCTTTGAGACGCCGTGGGGACGCACGGCGAACTGGCAGCTGCTCGAGTATGACGGCGGCGTCACGGCCGACGGCCGGCCCCGGCTGGCGCTCAACGTGTTTGCGCACGGCTGGCCGCGTGACGCGGTCGACCATTCGGCGCACCGCAAGGTTTTCTGGGTGCTCGGCCAGGCCGGCGTCCGGAAGGTCCTGTCCGACAGCACCTGCGGCTCGCTCAACCGGGCGCTCCAACCGAGGGACTACATCATCACCGGCGACGTCCTGGATCTCGGCCAAACCCAGTATTCCACCCTGCCGGGGCGATTCGGATTCCTGTGCCGCGGCGCGCAGTTGTTCTGCCCCAGCCTGATGCGCACGCTCGAGGGGGCGGCCCGCGATCTATGGCCGGCGCCCGCGCGCGTCTACGGGCGTGCGAACCGAATCATCACGGCGCACACCTGGGGGCCGCGCCTGGAGACCCCGGCGGAGGCGCGGGCGCTGCAACTGCTGGGCGCCGATGCCGCCAACCAGAGCGTGGCTCCGGAGGCGGCCAACGCGCGCGAAATCGGCGCGTGCTTCGTCAGCGGCTCGTACGTGGTCAACTACGTCGACGGGGTCATTCCCGAGGAGTGGGGCGCGCTCGACCGGATCCATGACGAGCTGGGGGCGGTGGCCGCGCGCATCAGCCTCCGGAGCGTCGCCCGCGCGGACCTCACGGACGCGTGCGGGTGCGGCGTCTACCGGGCGGCCCGGCCGGACAAGTATCAGGCGGCCGCGCAATCCGATGCGCCCGGCCGCTGACCCGGCCCCGCCGGCCGCTACGTCACGATTCGGGGGAACATCCGCGCGGCGACGGCGATCAGGAGTGTCGTGGCGCCGACGAGGATCGCGAGGTCCACGCCGATCCCGTAGGCGCTCGAGCCGGCCCTGATCATCAGCGCGCGCAGCGCATCCACCTCGTAGGTCAGCGGATTGACGGTCGAGACGATGCGCAGCCATCCCGGCATCAGACTGATCGGGTAGATCGCGTTGCTGGCGAAGAACAGCGGCATCGTGAGCAGCTGGCCCATGCCCATCACGCGCTCGCGCGTCTTGACGATGCAGGCGATGACGAGCGACAGCGTCGCAAACAGCCCGGCGCCGAGCATGATGACGACCAGCACGCCGAGCACGTGCAGTGGGTGCGGGTCGAGACGGATGCCCACGAGGAGCGCGAGGATGTAGACGATGACCGCCTGCGACAGGGCGCGCGCCCCCGCCGACAGCGCTTTGCCGGCCACGAGCGCGGTCCGCGAGGCGGGGGTGACCAGGAGCTTCTGCAGCACGCCGACGTCGCGCTCCCAAATCGTCGCCACCCCGTAGAAAATGGCGATGAACAGCGCGCTCTGGGCGAGCACGCCCGGCGCCATGAAGTCGAGGTACGCGAGCCCGCCGGTCGGCACGCCCCGGACGCGGGCCATCACCTGTCCGAAGACGAGCAGCCAGAGAGTCGGCTGCGCCGCCCGGCTGAACAGCTCGACGGGATCCCGCCGGAGCTTCAGCAGTTCGGCCCAGGCGACCGTGGCCGCGTGCCGGAGGAAGGCCGGCAGCGGCGCCGGATCAGGAATGACGGCGGGCTGTACGGCGGGTGCGAAGGACCTCACGGTAACTGCCTCCTGTGACGATCTGGCTGCCGGTGAACTCCGCGAAGACGTCGTCGAGCGTCGCCGCCGGCCCGACCTGCGCCTTCAATTCCGCGGGCGTCCCGATCGCGACGACCCTGCCGAGATGCATCACGCCCACGCGATCGCAGTGGGCGTCGGCCTCGGCCATGTCGTGCGTCGTGATGAGCATGGTCATCCCGTACCGCCGGCGCAGATCGTCGATGTCGTCCCAGATCGCCCGATGGGCGACGGGGTCGAGGCCGACGGTCGGCTCGTCCATGAAGAGCACGGCCGGCCGGTGCAGCAGGCTCTGCGCGATTTCCAGCCGCCGGATCATGCCGCCGGAGTAGCGCCGGGTGAGGGTCCGCGCGACGTCGCGCAGTCCGACCGCGTCGAGCGCCTCCTCGATCCGCGCGGCCTGCTCCGTCCCCGGAATGTTCTGCAGCCGCGCCGAGATCCATAGGTTCTCGTACCCCGTGAGCGCGCCGTCGGCCGACACGGCCTGCGGGACGTAGCCGATCCGCCGGCGGACCCGCGCCGGATGCGTGAGGATGTCCGCGCCGGCGATCCACGCGGTCCCCGAGGTCGGCGGCAGGAGCGTCGTCAAGATTTTGATCATCGTGCTCTTGCCCGCGCCGTTCGGGCCGATCAGCCCGAAGATCTCCCCGGCGCGGACCTCGATCGAGACACCGTCGACGGCCGTCACGTCGGTGAACCGCTTGGTGAGCTGGTGCGTGCGGACGGCCGGCTGGCCCTCGTTCACCGGAGGCCTCCGTCGCGCTCCGTGAGGAAGTAGTCGCGCAGGTGCTCGAGGCCGCCGCGGACCGCGGCGAGAACGGCGTCCGGAGCGCCCGCGATCGCCTGAGCGATTTCACGCCGGGCGGCGGCGCGGGCGGCGCCGAGCCGGGCGCTCCCGCGCGACGTCAGGCCGAGGCGGACCTGCCGGCGGTTGGCCGCGTCGACGACCCGCGACACCCACCCCCGGCGCACGAGCCGGTCCACGAGCGCCGACGACGTCGCCGGGGTGATGCCGAGGTGGTCGGCGAGGGCGCGGAGCGTGCAGCCGCGGTGCACGTCGACGAAGACGAGCGCGCGGAACTGCGGCATCGTCAGGCCCGGCATCTCGCGCCGCATGCGGCCGCGGACCCGGCGCACGACGAGCGGCGCGACGTCGACGAGGCGCGCGGCGCACGCGGCCGCGAGCGCGGATGATCCGAGACCGCTCCGCGCGCGTCGCGGACGCCGCGGGACGGCCCCCGCGGAAGGGACGACGGGGCGGCGGTGGTCGGCGGTCCGGTCCAACAGCGCGGCGGCCATCACCATAAGCATAGCATATTGTTCGAAGCACGAACAGTTCGTGACGCGGCCAATCCGCGCCGGGGGAGGCGGAGAGGCGCTTAGGGGACTACGGGTGCTCGGGCAGGTCGCCCGGGTAGGCCGTCACGCTCTGCGTCTCGGTGCCTCGGATGAACTGGATGGCGATGGGCGCCCCCGGGGTATGCTGGCCGAGCGCGAGGAGCAGGTCGTCGAGCGTCCGGACGGCCCGGTCCCCGATCCGCACGATGACGTCCCCGGCGCGCAGCCCGGCCCGGTCGGCGGCCGTGCCGGAATTCACCTCGGTGATCCGGACCGCCGTCGGCGCGTCCAGCCGGTAGTGCACGGTCACGCGCCGATCCAGCGTGATCGTCTGCGCCGCGACGCCGAGGTAGGCACGGCGAACGCGGCCGTCGCGAATCAACTGCGAGGCGACCCAGGCCGCCGTGTTCACCGGAATCGCGAAGCACAGCCCCTGCGAGCCCGCGATGACCGCCGTGTTGATGCCGATGACGGCCCCGCGCGAGTCCACGAGCGGACCGCCGGAGTTGCCAGGATTCAGCGGCGCGTCGGTCTGGATGACGTTGTCGATCAGCCGGCCCGTTTCGGCGCGCAGCGTCCGGCCGAGCGCGCTGATCACGCCCGTCGTCACGGTCGCCTGGAAGCCGAGCGGATTCCCGACGGCGACGACGAGCTGCCCGACTCGGAGGCGCGCCGAGTCGCCGAGGTCCGCGGCCTGGAGGCTGCCGTCGGGAACGCGCAGGACGGCGAGGTCGCCGTACGGGTCGTCGCCGACCACGTTCGCCGGCAGCGCCCGGCCGTCGGCGAAGCGCGCCTCGATCTGCTCCGCGCCCCGCACGACGTGGCTGTTGGTCATGATGAACCCGTCCGGGGCGATGACGACGCCGCTGCCGGCGCCGTGCATCGCCGGGGCCCCCCGCCGGCGGTACCGCTCCGGCAGCGGGCGCGTCGTCGCGAGACTGACGACGGCGGGACCGACCCGCTCGACGACGGCGATCACGGTCCGCGAATAGGCGTCCAGCGCTTCGGCGTCCGCGGCCGGCGCGGCGGTCCCGCCGCGGGCCGCGGCGTCGCCGGGCAGCGACGGTTCTTCGATATGCGTCAACACGTTGGTCATGATGGCCCTACACCTCTCAGTCGGAGAACGCCGGGCGGCACCGCCTGATTCCGCCGGTCCTCAGCCCCGCGGCGGCGGGCGAGGACGCCGGCGACCCGCGGCTTAGAGCACGTCGTCGACGGGGTTGGGGCGGCCTTCGGCGAAGCGCGACGGGCGCAGAGGGCCGGCGTCGAGCGAGGCGGCGCGGCCGTCGAGGATGATCTCGGCCAGCAACTGTCCGAGCGCGGGCGCGTGCATGACGCCGTGGCCGGACGAGCCGTTCATCAGATACAGGCCTTCGCATCCGGGCGCGGCGCCCACGATGGCGTGCCGGTCCGGCGACATCTCGTACAGGCCCGCCCAGCATCGCGGCCGGTCGATCGCCGCCTCCCGAAGAATCGGGAAATGCGTGTGGGCGAGCGGCAGGAGGTCATCGAGCCACCGCTGGTCGAACGTGGTGTCGAACGGGTTCGCCCCAGTGGGGGCCGGGGGGTCCGTCGGCCACAGCAGGAGCACGCGGCCGTCCCGCACGCGGAAATGTACGCCGTCCCAGTGGCAGATCGTCATCGGCGCATCGTCGGACAACTTGGAGAATGGGTGGGTGATCCCGGTCTGGCGCTTGAGCGGCCGCACCGGGACATCGACGCCGGCCTGGGAGCCCAGCACGCCGGCCCACGGCCCGGCCGCGTTGATGACAATCGGCGCGCCGATCTCGCGTCCGCCGGTGCGGACCCCGGCGATCTGCCGCCGGCCGCCGGTGTCCCGCACGAGGCATTCGACCCAACCCGCGTCGTACTCGACGCGGACGCCCGCGCGCTGGGCCCCCTCGAGGTAGCCGCGCAGGATCTCGAGGGGCCGGATGAAGCCGTCCTCCGGCCCGAAGGTGCCTCCGGCCAGGCCTTCCGGGTGCACCCACGGCGCGAGACGTTGGATATCGTCGGGGCCGAGCTCCTGGGCCGGCTCGACTCCGGCCGCCCGCTGGACCTCGCGCACCGTGCGGAGCGCCCGAAGGCCGGCCTCGTCGCGCACCATGAACAGGTACCCGCGGGGGCGGTAGCCGGGATCGACGCCGGTTTCGTCGCGAAAGCGAAGCAATTTCTCGCGGGACAGCGCCGACAGCCGGACGTTCGCGGCGCTGCCGAACTGCAGCCGGAAGCCCCCGGTGGCCCGGGAGGTGCTGCCCTCGCCGGGCCGGCCGTACCGCTCCAGGATCAGGATGTTCCGGCAGCCCCGTGCGGCGAGATGATAGGCGGCGCTCGCGCCCATCACGCCGGCGCCGACGATGACGGCGTCCGCGGTCTCCGTTGCCGCGACCCTACCGCTGGATCGGCTTCCCCAGCAGGCCGCGCAGCGTCATGACCTTGCCGAGATGGTACCCGCGATGGTAGCTCGCATAGACCAGCATCTCACCGATGGTCTTGTAGGCCGGTGCGTCGACCGGGGTCTCGTAGTCAACCGCCCCGGCGCGGTCGACGAGGGCGCGGTGCGCGGCGTCGAAGACGTTCCACACCTCCGCCAGCGCCGGGTAATCCGCCTCGCCGCCCGTACCCTGTTTGAAGAGGCCGGTGTA
The DNA here is from genome assembly GCA_035945995.1 of bacterium. NCBI lineage: Bacteria > bacterium. The sequence goes on along the minus strand of DASYZR010000147.1, from coordinate 24,226 downwards.
GTCCGCCGGCACCGGTGAGTCGCCGCCCGCGCGCCGGACGTAGTTGCCGTCGACCACCGCCAGATGGCCGACCTGCCACACGATCGGCGTGAGCCTGCCTGCGAGGAGGCGCCGGGCGTCCGCCTCGGGGACGTCCCGGATCGCATCGTGCAGGCGCTCGTGCGTGATCGCAAGCACGTGCGTCACGTACCCTCTCATGTCCATGATCCCCATCCTTTGCCGCCCGCGCGGCATCCGCGCACGGTGCCGCCGGCGCGTCGATCGTCGTACGAGGAGGTTCGGCGCGGGCGGCGCGGCGGCCCTCCTGCGGCCGGTCTCCCCACGCCGCCGGGCCGCGAACGCAGGAGCGGCCGCGAGATGGTGCGAATCCCTCCGCACCATGCCGCGACTGCGACGGGGTGCCGCCGCCGTTCTCGTGCTCGCCTGCCTGCTGGCCGCCGGCCTGCCCCTGTCAGGGGGTCGGGCCGGCGCACAGACGCCTGCGCTCCCCGACGACGCGACGTTTCAGCTGGTGACGATGACGCAGGACGGGGCGACCTACCGCTCGGTGATGATGGGGACGGCGTTCTTCATCGACGCGGACGGCACCGCGCTCACCAACAGCCACGTGGTCTACATGGCCCGGCAGAACCCGGGGCGGTACCGCCTGATCGCGATCGTCGGTCACGAGTTCTACAGCGCCACCCTCGTGTGCGCCGCCGTCCTCCCCTACGACCCCGCGAAAGACGAGGCCGTGATCGGCCGCGACATCGCGGAGGTCAAGCTCGGTCCCTCCCAGTTCCCCTTCACGCGCCTCTCATACGGCAGCGGCGGTCCTCAGTACGACGCGCACCTCACCCGCCTGCCGCCGTTTCCGGCGCTCACCCTCGGTGGAGACCCGTCCCCGGGGACGGCGGTGCGGATCATCGGGTACGGCCACGTCGCGGAACGGTATCCCGCGACGCCCGGCACGCGGTGGACGGCCACCGGCACCGTCGACCGCGTCGGCGCCGCATCCGACGCCACGCCCGTCTTTCGTATCGTGTCGACCAACCGTCCCCGCGAGGGCAACAGCGGATCGCCGGTGCTGGACCCCGCGGGGCGCGTCGTCGGGATGTGGACCTGGAATGAGGCGGGCAACCTGGCATACGGCGACGCGATCGGGAGTTCGGCGCTCACGCTGCCGTGCCGGCTGTAGCGCCGGCGCCTATTGCACGGCGGCGCGCGCCGCGACGTCCCAGGTGGCTTCGACGCGGCCGCCGCGGACGCAGACAAGCCGCTTCGCGAGATTCACCGTCGGGCAGACGTGGGCCGGGATCACCTCGACCAGGTCGCCGACCCGTAGCCGCCGTGCCTCGTCCGTCAACTGCACGCGCCCGTGCTCTTCCCACAGCCGGTCGATTTGACAATCGGGGTAGCCGCGCAGGACGCCGTGGCTGTCCCCGCGGCTGCTGAACGGTCCGCGCTCCGCGGTGAGTACTTTGCTGCCGGCGTCGAGCACGGCGACGTCTCGGGACGGCCGGCTGATGACCCGGCACACGACGGCCAGCGCGCATTCCTCCGGCGTTGCCGATCCCCAGCGCACCTGCATCGCGTCGTTGAACACATAGGTCCCCGGCCGGATTTCCGTGACGCCCGCGACCCGCCCGGCGCTGCGCCCGGTCGGCGTCGAGCCGACGCTGATCTCCTCGATCGCCAGCCCGGCGGCACGAAGCCGCTCGGCCTCGCGGACCATGATCTCGCCTTCCTCGCGGCCGGCCGCGTCCAGGTCCGGCCGGTAGCCGCGGTATGTGAAGATGCCGGCGAGGCGCAGCCCGCGCGACCGCGCCACCGCCTGTGCCAGTGTGAGGAGCGGCTCGCCGGGCGTCACGCCGCACCGCCCCAGCCCCGTGTCGACCTCCACCATCACCTCGATCGTCACACCGGCCGCGGCGGCGGCCTCGGCGAGGGGGGCGGCGACCGCCATGCTGTCGACGCCCACCCGCACCCGGATGTCCCGCGCGAGGGCGAGCAGCCTCGGCAGTTTGGGCCCGCCGACGATCTCGTAGGCGAGGAAGATGTCCCCGACGCCCGCGCCGGCCATCACTTCGGCCTCGCCGATCTTGGCGAGCGTCAGGCCCACCGCGCCCGCGGCCAGCTGCCGGCGCGCGATTTCGACGCACTTGTGGGTCTTGCCGTGCGGCCGGAGCCGGACGCCCGCGTCCTTGGCGAAGGCGGCCCAGCGCGCGATGTTGGTTTCCAGGCGGTCGAGGTCCACGACGAGCGCCGGCGTGTCGAGCGTGTCGATGCCGAGTGCGGGAACCGTAGTGGTCGACATATCCCAACCCTCCAAGTCGATCAGGTTGACGCGGGCGTGCCCGCGCCGAGCACCGGCTCCAGCGCCGCGATCACGTCGGGGTCCAGGCCGGCGTCGCTCCGCATCAGCATGAGCGCTTCCTGCGGGGTCATCGCAGGGCGGTAGGGGCGCCAGATCGTCAGCGCATCGTACACCTCGGCCGCCGCCAGGACGCGGGGCTCGAGACCGATCTCGTCTCCGGAAAGGCCCCACGGATAGCCGCTGCCGTCGAGACGCTCGTGGTGCAGCGCCGCGAGGCGGGCGACGTCGGCGAACGGCGGGGTCTTCGCGAGGATTTCGTACGTGTGGAGCGGGTGCTCTTTGATCTCCAGGAACTGCTCGGGCGTGAGCGTGTCGGCCCGTTCGAGCGCGAGATTGGCGACGCCCAACTCGCCGATGTCGTGAAGGAGGCCGGCGCGCAGCAGCCGCTCCCGCGCGGCCGCGTCCATCCCCATCGCCGCCCCGACGGATGACGCGAGGGCGCCGACGCGCGGCGAATGGCCGGTGGTCCAACGCCGTTTGGAGTCCGCGATGTCGGCGAACACCCGGGCGACCTCGTCGAGCCCTGGGTCATCGAGCATGCGGATCCGGTCCGGCGGCTCGAGGGCGGCGAGGCGGGTGCCCGCCGTCGAGCCGCGGAGGCCGGCCCACCAGAGTTGATCGCCGGCCCAGGCCGACACATGGTCGACGAGCGCGGGATCGAACCAGGTGGTGCAGCGTCCCTCCGCCATGCGGACCGCGCCGGCGACATCCTCGGCGGAGACGAACACGTCGATGGTACGGGCGAGGCCGACGATCCGGGCGAGGAGCGGGATCGCCTCGCCCCGCGTTCCGCGCGGGTCACCGTGTCCGTCCCAATGCTCGTCGGCGCTGTGGATCGCGTCGGCCGTCGCATCCGGCAGTCCGAGACGCCGGGCCACCGCGGCGCCGCGTTCGGCGCGTCCGCCCACGAAGGCCTGCGCGACGCGGCCCGCGGCCCGCGCCGTCCGCGCCAGCGCCCGGGTGCGGGACCACGCCGGTCGTCCCTCGCCGGCAACCCGGAGTCCGTATCGCACGGCGGCCAGAGCGCGGGTCCAATCGACGGTCGCGAATCCCGCTTTGAGCATCCGGTCGTCGCCGTCGAGCAATTCCGTAACCTCGGGCGCGGTACCCGGGCCTCCCGCGTTGGCCAGGAGAAGGGCGTAGTAGAGCGTCGACCGGGACTCCCCGTCGAGGGCGAGCTCGCCGGCGAGGCGCATGCCGAGGAGTCCTGTGCGGACGGCGTGGCCGACGGGTTGGCCTTCGGCCAGGTCCAGGGCGGCCGACAGGCCGCGCAGCGTATCGGACAGGCGGATCGACGGCACTGGCGGCGCCGCGCGGCCGGCCGGAGCCCTACCGGGCCGCCGCCTGCCGGTGGGCGCCGGCGATCGCGAAGTGCCGGCGGACGATCGGCTCCAACTCCTCCCACTCGATGGCGGTCTGGCGGCCGCCGTCGAACTCGCGGATCATCCACTCGTGGATCGCAATGAGGGCCGGGTCGTCCTTGGCCGGCTCCACACCCAGGCGCTGCTTGATCACGAAGATCAGGCCCGCGAGGCCGGAATCTTTCGTGAGGGACACCTCGAGCGGCCGCCCGAGGAGCCTAGGCACGTCAAACGGCGCGTACATCCACCAGAATTTATTGAGACCGTCGGCGTGGATGCCGGCGCGCGTTCGGTGGGCGTCCCGTCCGTACAGCGGGTACTTCGGCGGCAGCGGTTCCCCCATCGCGTCGTAGAGCGCTGCGAGCTCGTTGAGGACCGTAAAATCCGGCCGCGCCGCCGGGAAGTATCCCATGCCGATCAGGTGGACGAGGATCTGCTCGAGCGGGGCGTTGCCGGTCCGTTCGCCCTTCCCGAGGCAGGTGCCGTTAATCACGCCACACCCTTCCCGGATCGCGGCGAGGCAGTTCGCGACGATGAGCCCTGTGTCGTTGTGGGGGTGGAACTCCAGGTCGGCCGGTACCAGGCCGAGCCGCGTGCGCAGCGTCCGGAACAGCACCGGCACGCTCCGCGGGAGCGCGACGTCGTCGTACGGCAGCCCAAGGCCCATCGTGTCGCAGATACGGAACTTCGGACGCAGCGCCGGTCCGTAGGGCCGCGCGGCCTCCAGGCACGCGTCGATGAAGGCCAGCATGTAGTCCATGTCGGCCCGCGTCGCGTCTTCGAGGTGCAGCCGGGGCCGGATCCCGGCCTCGAGCGTCATGCCCACTGCGTCCAGATACGTGCGGGCGGCCTGCGCCCGGCCCGCGGGCTTGAACTTGTGGAACGTGTGGTAGTCGGAGGCCGAGGCGAGCATTCCGGTTTCGCGCACGCCGAGCGTGCGGATCAGTTCGGCGTCTTTGCGGGCGGCGCGAATCCACGTCGTCGGCTCGATCGGCGCGCCGCTCCGGTGGCGCTCGAGGGCGTCCCCGAGGGCGCGGCGGTCGGTCGGACGGTACACGAAGAACTCGGCTTGGCGAATCGCCCCCGAGGTCCCGGTGAACCGGCAGTGGAGGTCGTAGATCCGGAGGCTCTGCTCGGCCGTGAGCGGGAGGCCGCCCTGCTGGCCGTCGCGGTGCGTCGTTTCGGTCGTCCACGCATCATGGGGCAGGGTTGCGGGCCGGGCAGTCCAGACGTACCGCGGAAAGTCCTCGCGGGGGAAACTGTCGAGAAAGTAGTCTGGATTGGCGGGGTCGGGAATCGCAGCCAACGGACGCCTCCTCGGAACCCTCCTGCCTGGCTCTTATGATACCATGCGCCGCCCATTTTCAGCGCGCCGCCGGAGGGCGGCCGGGCGTGCCGGTGCGCCGCCCCCGTGGGTTACTCCGCGGCGGCCGCCGGCGGGTTGGGACGCTGCAAGTCCCGATCGCGGATCAGGAGCACGACCGGCAGGCACACGATGAAGACGACGCCGACGAGAGCGAAGACGTAGTCGAAGGCGACCACAGCCGCCTGCTGACCGATTAACTGGTGCAGCACGGCGAGCGCCTGCCGGTGCGCGGTCGCGGCGTCGCTCCCCCGCGCCTGCAGGCCGGCCTGCATCGTGTTCCACCAGGCGACGAAGGTCGGATTGGACGCGGAGGCGTACCGGACCAGGTTCGCGCTGGCCGTCGTGATCTTATGGTCGAGCAGCGTGATGACGATCGCCGTGCCGAGGCTGCCGCCCAGCTGGCGGACCAGGTTGTAGAGGCCGGTGGCGCCCTGCATCAGCGGTCGCGGAATCGTCGAGAGCGTGGCGGTCGCGAGCGGGACGAACATGAACGAGAACCCGATGCCCTGGATGATCTGCGGGATGAGGATTCCGAGGTGGCTCGTGTCGGTGGTGAAGTGCGACATCATCAGCCCCGCCACGCCGCTCACCAGGAGTCCGAACGGCAGCATGATGTACACGCCGAGCCGGTTGTACAGCAGCCCCGCGACCGGCATCATCAGGACCATCATGAGCGAGCGTGGCATCAGCGTCAGGCCGGCCTCGGTGGCGGTGTAGCCGAGCAGCGTCTGGAGAAACAGCGGGAGCAGAATCAGGCTGCCGAACAAGGCGAGGCCCAGCACCCCGATGATCAGCGTGCCGGCGGAGAACGTGACGTCGCGAAGAATGCGGAGGTTCACAGCGGGCGCCGGCGCGCGCAACTCCCAGAAAACGAACGTCGTGAGCATGACCACCGCGATCACGGCGAGCGCCACGATGAACGGGCTGCCGAACCAGCCGTCGCGCTCGCCCTCTTCGAGCAGGATCTGCAGCGACGCGAGCCCCACGGTGAGCAGCCCGATGCCGATGCCGTCAAATTTGACCCACCCCCGCGCCCGCATGTACGGAGGGTCGACGATGAACTGGGAGGCCATGAACAGCGCGAGCGCTCCGACCGGGAGGTTGACGAAGAAGATCCACGGCCACGACCAGTTGTCGGTCAGCCAGCCTCCGAGCGTCGGCCCCACCGCGGGTCCGAGCAGCACGATCATGCCGAAGAAGCCCATCGCCTGGCCCTGCTCCTCCGGCGGGAACGTCTCACGCATGATCGCCTGGGCCACCGGCTGCAGCGCGCCGCCGCCGAGGCCCTGCAGGACGCGGAAGAAGATCAGCTGTCCGAGCGTCCGCGACAGTCCGCAGAACGCGGACGCGATGGTGAACAGCGCCACCGAGTACATGTAGAACCGCTTCCGTCCGAGGACTGTCGCGAACCACGCCGTGAGCGGCATGATGATGACGACGGTGATCAGGTACGACGTGCTGACCCAGGTGACGTCCTGGATCGTGACGCCATAGGTCGCCTGGATGTGCGCAAGCGCCACGTTGACGACGCTCGTGTCGATGGCGCCCATGACGGACCCGAAAAGCACGGAGAGGGCGACGAGCCACTTCATGCTCCCGCCGCGCGACGCGTCGCGCGCGGCCGGCATGGTACCGACGGCCATCCGGGATCCTAGCGCGCCGGTCCGCGCGTATCGATCGCCACGGCGGCGGACAGTCCGACCTGCAGCGGGCGGCTGCGGATCTCGTCCGAATCGAGGGCGATTCTCACCGGTACCAGCTGCACGACCTTGACGAAGTTGCCGGTCGCGTTGTCCGGCGGCAGGAGGGCCGTCGTCGAGCCGGTGGCCGCGCCGATGCTCTCCACCCGTCCGTGGTAGGTGCGGCCGCGGTAGGCATCGATTCGAACGCGAACCGGCTGGCCCGGGCTGAGGCGGCCGAGCTGCGTCTCCTTCACGTTGGCGACCACCCACACGCCGCTCGACAGCGTGAGCGCCAAGAGCGGCTGATTGGGCTGGACCACCTGCCCGACCTCGGCGGTGCGGTTCGTCACCCAGCCGTCCGCCGGCGCCCGGATGACGGTGCGGTTCAGGTTGAGCTGCGCGGCGCGCACCGCCTGCGCGGCGTCGGCGGCCTGGGCTTCCGCGGCGGCGAGTTCCTGGGCCCGCTGACGCACCACGGTCTGGCCGACGGCGGCCTGCTGCAGCTGCGCCTCAGCGCCGGACAGCTCACCCTGGTTCACTTGGATGGCGTTGCGCGCGATCGTGACCTGCTGCCGCGCGGCCTGCGCCGCCGCGACGTCGGCCTTTGCCTGCGCGAGAGCGTCCCGCGCCGCCTGGTACTGCGCGCGCGCGGTTTCGGCGGCCGAGGCGTCCACGTCGACCTGCTGCTGCGCGATCGCGCCCTGGGCCAGCAACTGGCGGTCGCGGGCCAGGGTTCGGGCCGCCGTATCGGCCGCGGTCTTCGCCGCCCCGACCCCGGCGGCCGCGGTCGTTACCCGCGCGTTGGCCTGCGCCAGCTGCGCGGCCGTCGTGCGCTCCTGCATGTCCAATTGTGCCTGCGCCTGCGGGAGCGTGGGCTGGGTCGCCTGGATGCGCGCCTGGGCGACGCGGAGCCCGGCTTCGAACTGTTGCTGCTGGGCGCCGAGCGCGGCGCCCAGCGCACGCACCTGCGCCTGTGATGCGGCGAGCGAGGCCTGCGTCCGGGCGACGGCGACCTCGTAGTCCTGCGGGTCGAGCTCGACGAGCGGCGTGCCGGCCCGGACGAACTGGTTCTCGACGACATCCACCCGGACGATCGTGCCCGCGATGCGGGACGAGACCGGCGCGATGTCGCCGGCCGTCTGCGCGTTGTCCGTCTTCACGAGGCCGGCGTTGGCCCGCCAGTAGAAGCCGAGCGCGATCAGGGCCGCCACCACCACCGCCGCCGCGGCGAGCGTCGCGACGCGCCGCACGTTGAGCCGCGGCCGCGCGCCCGTCTCCATGACCGTGCGCGCGACGGGCCTCGCGCCGGCGTCGGGCGCCGTGGCGCGTGTTTCGCCGGCGGGCGCGGCCGTGGTGCGTGTGTCGCCGGCGGGCCGGCCGTTGCCGGCGGGCGCCGGATGATCCGCGCCCGCGCGCGGCTGCTCGAGGTCGGTTCGCGGTGCGTCGTTCATCGGGACGGCTCCCCCTCGGGACGTTCTTCCAGGACCTGCGTGCGAACCGCGCGCAGCCGGGCGAGCCGCTCGGAGTACTCCTGCCGCAGTTGCGTCAGGCGCCGGGCGCGCTCGTCGATCGTGCCGATCTGCGACTCGAGCAGCGTCTCGGCCTGCGCGATGACCGCGAGGCGGCCCTCCAGGTCGGTCGCCTGCGCGTACGCCTGCCGCAGTTCCGCGCGCATGGCGTCGATGTGAAGGCTCTCCTTGATTTCGGCGAGCGAGAACCCGAGCAACGCCTGCAGCTCCTTGATCCGCAGCAGCGTGGCGATGTCGTCCTCGGTGAACAGGCGGAAACCGCCGGCCGTCCGGGACGCCGCGGCCAGCAGGCCGACCTCTTCGTAATATCGGATGGCGCGCGGGGTGAGGCCGGTCCGCTTGACCACGTCTTCCATCCGATGCTGCGGCTCCGTCATGGCCGCCTGCTCCGCCACTCCGACTCCCGGGCCGGGCACCTGACCAGCCACGGGCGTTGTTCCGTCCCCGTGAATCACCGTTGAAACCTCCGATTTGTGTTAAGAGATGAAGATGATGGAGGGGCCAGCCCAAGCCGTGCCGCCTGCACTGCCGGTTTCCGATAGGCGCAGTATATCATACCCTTCCGTAAACGTCATAGACAGCGGCCGTATTTCAGCGGTATCCATTGTTTGTGATCCCCCTCGACGTCGGACGCCCGTAGTGAAGCGGTTCGAACGGCACAAGGAAATCTATTGAGCACTGTTAAACTAACGGCCTATCATCGCGGGCCGCGGGCTTGACGTGGTCGCCGCAGGAGGTCCCGACGCCTCCAGGACCACCACCATTTCTCAAAGGCGGGACACGCAGCGTGCCTAAGCCGACGTTCGGTCAACGGTTGAAGGAAGCCCGGCTCGCCGTTGGCCTGACCCAGGAGGCGCTCGGCCGCCCCGACTTTACCAAGGGCTTTATCAGTCTCCTCGAGCACGACCGTGCGAAACCGTCGGTGGCGTCGCTGGAGCGCATCGCGGCGCGGCTCGGCCGTCCCGTCTCGTACTTTCTCGACGGCGGCGAGACGGTGATCTCCGCCAGGTTCCTCGACGTGCTGCGCAGCCGGGGCCGCGCCGAGTTGACGCACCGGCGCTTCGACGCCGCGCTGGCGACCTTCGAAGAGATGCGGCGGGTTGCCGCCGGCCCGCGCGACGCCCTCGCGGAGCTGCACGCCGGGCTCGGTGAAGGCGAAGCGCTGCTCGGGCTCGCTCGCCTCGACGAGGCGCGGAGCCGCCTCCAGGACGCGTGCGATCGGTCGCGCAGCGTCGGCGCCAGGTTCGTCGAATGCCGCGCGTGCCGCTGCCTCGCGGACATCGAATTCGCCGGCGGGCACAGTGGACGGGCGGTGTCGCTTTATCGGGCCGCGTTGGACGTCGCGGCGCAGCTCGACGGCGCCGAGCCGTCGCTCCGCGGTGAGATTCATCTCCGGCTGGGGGCGGCGCTCGTCCGCATGGGGCGTCTCGACGAGGCGGCGGAGGCGTTCGCTGAAGCGAGAACGATCTTCGAAGAAGCCACCCGGCCCGACCGCGTCGGCGAAGCCCTGTACGGGCTCGGCAGCGTGCTCGTGAAGGACGGCGATTACGACGGCGCCATGCTCCAGTTCGAGCGGGCCCAGGGGCTGTTCGAGCAGTACGCGGATCTTCGCAACCTGTCGTCCGTGCGTGATCACGCCGGCGCGTTGTTGATGCAGATGGGGCGTCCGGCCGACGCCGCGGCGCACTTCGATGCCAGTCTGGCCGTCAAGCAACGCGTCGGTGACGTCGCGGGAGAGTGCCGGACGCTCACCGAGCTTGCGCGATGCGTCGATGCCCGCGGAGAGCCGGCTCGGGCCGCGGAGCTCGCCGAGCGCGCCGTGGCTCGGAGCCGCGAGGCGGGCCTTCGCGACGAGGAAGCGCGCGCGCAGGCCGTGCTCGGCTCGCTGGCCGCGGCGGCCGGCGACCTGAAAGCGGCGCAGCGCGCACTGTCCGCCGCGGCACGGCACTGCGAAGACGCCGATTTGACCGTGGACTTGGTGACGATCTACAAGGAACTCGCCAACGTGGCCGGGCTCGCGGGCCGCTACAAGGAAGCGACCGCGTACCACGAGCGCGCCTTCAGGTTGCTGCAGGCCGTGAAGGCGCCGGACATCGTCGCGGCGGTGCACTCCGCCGGTGCCGCGGGGCGGGGGCGGCACCGCTCGAACGGAGCGTAGCGCGGAGCGGACGTCCCGGCGGGCCGGTCGCGTAGCGGCGTAGTCGCGTATCAGCCCGCCGAGCGGCCGATGGCGAACGGGTGTTCGGGCGGGCCGTTTGCGTGCCATCGCGGTCGCGGTATACAATCCTCGGTACCCCCTTCGCGGGCGCCCGCGGTCATTCGGGCAACGCAGACGGAATTTGGGAGGATGCGTGTGCGACCGGTCTGGCGCGGCTACGTGAGCTTCGGCCTGGTGACAATCCCCGTGAAGCTCTATACTGCCACGGAGGAAAAGGACGTCCGCTTCCGCCTGCTCCACAGCACCTGCCTCACGCCGATCAAGAACCAGCGCTACTGCCCGCACCACGAGACCGTGATCGAGTGGAGCGACGTCGTCCGCGGCTATGAGGTCAGCAAGGGCCGCTTCGTCACCGTGACCGACGAGGAGCTGGACGCGATTCCGATCGACACGAGCGGCAACGTCAACATCGCGGGGTTTGTCGAACTGCAGGAAATCGACCCCGTCTACTACGAGCGGTCCTACTACGTCGTCCCCGACGAGGGCGGCGCCAAGGCGTTTGTCCTGCTCCAGGAGGCGCTCAATCAGGCCAACCGCGTCGCGATCGGCAAGGTCGTCATGCGCGAGAAGGAGCATCTCGTGTCGCTGCGCCCGCACCAGGCCGCGATGGTGATGTCGACGCTTTACTATGCCGACGAGGTGCGCGCCGTCTCCGCGATCGACGAGGTGCCGGCCGACGTGAAGGTCCATCCCAACGAGCGCAAGATGGCCGGCCAGCTCATCGACAGCCTGGCGATCGAGTTCCATCCGGAGGAGTTCAAGGACGAATACCGGCAGGCCGTGCTCGCCCTGATCGAGGCGAAGGGCAAGGGCGAAGCGGTTCCCGAGGTCAAGGCCAAAGCCCCGGGCAAGGTCGTCGATCTCATGGAGGCGCTGCGGCGCAGCGTGGAGATGGCGCAGCAGCGGCCGGCCGGCTCGAGGCCGTCGCGCGCCGCCGGCGGACAGCGGCGCGCCGCCGCGGGGGGCATGCACGAACGGCCGCGCTAGGCCGTCTTAGAATCCCAGCGTCTTGTGCGCCTGGTCGACGAACTGGTTCGTGAACGCGAGGCTCGGATTGATCCGCGTGGCGTTGGCGACCACGGTGCGGTCGAATTGCGAGAGCACCTTGGCGATCGTCTGCACGCCGGTGAGCGTCACCCGGCCGTCCGGTGAGAACATCTGCAGATTCTCCCCCAGCGAGGTCACGTAGAGCGCTTTGTCCGACTGATAGAACTGCGCCGGCATGCGGTCCGCGATCTCGGCCGCGGAGTGGGTCTTGATCCAGTGCAGGGCGCGCACGGACGCGGTCGCGAGCGCCTGCGCCGTCCTGGGATTCCGGTCGAGAAACGCCGGCGTCGCATAGAGGCCGCCGGCGGGATACGGCCCGCCGAAGACGCGCAGCGTGCCGAGCGTCGTGCGGGTGTCGGCGAGCACCGTTGCGTCCCCGCTCTTCGTGAGAATGGTGATCGTGGGATCGACGTTGACGAGGGCGTCCACCGCGCCGCGGCGCGCGGCGGCGACCGCGGTGGCCGCGGTGCCGATGCCGATGTAGGATTCCTGGTCGACCGGGATGCCGTTCTTCGACAGCAGGTACTGGGCGAAGAACTGCGTGCTGCTCCCGGGAGCCGTGATGCCGATCTTCGCGCCGCGCAGATCCGCGGCCGACTTGATGCCGCGCGTCTGCCCGGCCTTCGTCACGGCGAGCACGAGCCCCGGGTAGCGGTCGTAGAGGGCGAACATGCGGATCGACTTGCCCTGCGCCTGCATCTCGATGGTGTGGTCGATGAATCCGCAGACGACGTCGGCGCTGCCGCCGAGCAGCGCCTCGAGCGCCTTGGCGCCGCCGGCAAGATCGACGATGTCGACGTCGACGCCGGCGTCCTTGAAGTAGCCGAGCTGCGATGCGAGCGTCACCGGGAGGTAGATGTACAGCGGCTGCCCGCCCACCGCGAGCGTGAGCCTGGACTTCTCGACCTGCGCGCCGCCCGGCCCGGCCGCGAGCACGACCAGCAGTCCGAGCACCAGGGCGGCGACGAGTGCCTTGCGCATCGGGGCACCTCCATTCGCGTCGTGGGCCTCGCAGCATCGTCGGCGGCCGCGCGTCGCATCGACACTCGATCCTGATTCTCCGCTGCTGGATACGAACAGTACGTTCGGCGGTGCGCGCGCTCCTGCCCGCTACGGCCGCTCGCCCGCGGCGTGCGGCTTCCACGCCAGCAGCCGGCGCTCGATGCCGGTGACGATCAGGTCGATCAGGAGCGTGAACGCGGCGAGCACAGCCATCCCCGCAAAGACGCCGGTCGTGTCGAACGTGCCTTCCGACTGCGCGATGACGTACCCGAGGCCCCGTCCGGCGCCGAGGTATTCGCCGACCACCGCGCCGACGAGGGCCAAGCCCACGCTGGTGTGCAGGCTGCTCAGGATCCAGACGAGCGCGGACGGCAGCAGCACGTGCCGCACCAGATCGCGCTCGCTCGCGCCCAGCATGCGGACGTTGTTCAGCAGATTGGTATCGACCTCGCGGACGCCCTGGTACGTGTTGAAGAACACGATGAAGAACACGAGCGTGACGCCGAACGCGACCTTGGAGAGCACGCCGAGGCCGAACCAGAGGGTGAAGATCGGCGCGAGGACGACGCGGGGCAGCGCGTTGGCGATCTTGAGATAGGGATCGAAGATGCCGGACAGCGTGGGATGCCTCGCGAACCAGAACCCGACCGCCACGCCGAGCCCGGCCCCGATGAGGAACGCCAGGACCGTCTCCACGGCCGTCGTCCACAAGTGCCGGTAGATGAATCCGCTCCCGAACCACTCGCCGACGCGCCGGGCGATGGCGGACGGCTGGCTGAAGAAGAACGGGTCCACCCACCGGTGCTGCGTCGTGAGCTGCCACGCAATCAACGCGGCGAACAGGACGCCGACCTGGTAGGGCAGCAGGCGTCCGGCCCCCGTCATGTCGCCCGACCGGCCGCCGCGCTCGGCCCGCCCGCCTGAGAGGGAATCGCGTCCGCGTAGGCGCGCAGTACCTCGCCCCGCAGTTGTCCCCACACGGCGCGGTACACGTCCTGGAAGGCCGGATCGAGCCGGACCTCGGTGACGTCCCGCGGCCGGGCGAGCGCCACCGGGTGCGCGCCGATGATCCGGGCCCCGGGGCCGGCGGAGAGCACCAGCACGCGGTCGGCCAGCGCGATCGCCTCCTCGAGATCGTGGGTAACGAACAGCACCGTCTTCCGGTCGTCCTGCCAGATCCTGAGGAGGTCGTTCTCCATGAGGGCGCGCGTCTGCACGTCGAGGGCCGAGAACGGCTCGTCCATCAGCAGAATCTCCGGGCCGACGATGAGGCTCTGCGCGAGGGCGACGCGCTTGCGCATGCCGCCGGACAGCTGGTGAGGATACCGGTTGTCGAAACCCGCGAGCCCCACGCGCGCCAGCCACCGGCGGGCCAGGGTCTCCGCCTCGTCCCGGGGCTGCCGCCGCAGGAGCGGGCCGAGGATAACGTTGTCGAGCGCGGTCTTCCACGGGAGCAGCACATCCTGCTGAAAGAGGTAGGCTGCCCGCCGGTTGATGCCGTCGACCCGCCGGCCGAACGTGAAGACCGTCCCGGTGGTGGGACGGAGCAGGCCGGCCGCCAGGTTGAGCAGGGTCGACTTGCCGCCGCCCGTGGGTCCGACGATGGCGACGAATTCCCCGGGAGCGACGGAAAACGAGGCCGCCTCGATCGCCACGTACGCGCCGCCGCGGGGCACCGTGAATTGCCGCGTCACGCCGGCGAACTCGATCGCGTTCGCGTCGTCACCCCCGGCGGAGCCGTCGAGCGGCGTCCGCGTGGCCCGGCCGCCGGTCTCGATCCTCTCGTTCACTCTGCCGCGTATACGCGCCCCCGGAAACCAAATCCTCCGGGGCGGCGGCCGCAGGCGCGCGTGGTAAAATGGACGAGGCCTGCGGAGGGGTGCGAGAGCCTGGCTGAATCGGGCGGTCTCGAAAACCGCTATACCCTCACGGGTATCGGGAGTTCAAATCTCCCCCCCTCCGCCACACATCCGACGCGTCACCAACGTCGACAAAACGTCAACAGAAGGGAAGGGCGTGCCGATGCCTCTGCTGGGCAGGTCCGGCCTCGAGGTTTCTCCGCTGTGCCTCGGGGGCAACGTCTTCGGTTGGACGGCGGACGAACAGGCCTCGTTCAAGGTGCTCGATGCCTTTGTCGAGGCGGGGATGAATTTCATCGATACCGCGGACGTGTACTCGAGGTGGGCGGCGGGTCACCAGGGCGGCGAGTCCGAGACCATCGTGGGTCGCTGGATGAAGCAGCGGCGGAATCGGGGCGCGATCGTCATCGGTACCAAGGTGGGCGCCGACATGGGCGCACAGGGTAAGGGCCTCTCACGCGCCCACATCGTTCGCGCGGCGGAGGCCTCGCTCGCGCGCCTCCAGACCGACTACATCGATCTGTACCAATCTCACGTCGACGACGCGACGGTCCCGCTCGCGGAGACGTTGGGCACGTACGCGGACCTGATCGCCGAGGGCAAGATCCGTGCGATCGGTGCGTCCAACTACAGCGCGGAACGGCTCGACGAGGCCCTCGAAGTCAGCCGCCGGCAGGGGCTTCCGAGGTACGATAGCCTGCAGCCGCTGTACAATCTCTACGACCGTGCGGGATACGAGACCGCCCTCGAGCCGATCTGCCGTGCCAACGGCATCGGCGTGATCGGGTATTCCTCCTTGGGCAGTGGGTTTCTCACGGGCAAATACCGGACGGACGCCGACATTGCGAAGAGCGCCCGCGGCCAGGGAGTGAAGCGCAGGTTCTACAATGAGCGCGGCTTCGCCATCCTCGCCGCGCTCGACGAGGTCGCGAAGGAGCAGCGGTCCACGCCCGCCGCGGTCGCGTTGGCGTGGCTGCTCGCCCGTCCGGGCGTGACGGCGCCGATTGCCAGCGCCACCAGCGTGGAGCAGTTGGAGGAGTTGATCGCGGCGACCCGAGTGACGCTGTCTCCGGCATCGATCGCGCGCCTCAATCAGGCGAGCGCGTAACCATTGACGAACCAGCGAAAATTTGAGGAGGCGCTGCGCTGTGCCACACGCTGGCACGCGCGGCGGCCCCGCAAGGGCACGAGAGTGCCGTACGTCGCCCACCTTCTCGGCGTCGCCAGTCTGGTACTATCGGGCGGTCGCCCGCTGCTTCGAACGGCGACGCCCGGGCGCCATGGCCGCCGAACTGAGCCGATGCGTCCGCGCCATGGGACGGCTTGAGCGTCGTCAGGTTTGAAGAGGTGGTTCCGAGAGGAGGAACCCCATGACGAGGAGGTACCAATCGGCGCGCGTCGAGGTGGGCTTTGCGGAAGACCGGCGGGCAGGCTGGGATTGGCTGCGCAAAAGCGTTACTGGGCACGAATTCATTTATGGGGTGTTGGACAGGAATTTTGACCGCCTCAACTCCTGGACATTCATCGTTCAGGTACCGAAAGACGGCTTGACACCCGTGATCGTGCGGCCGCGTGACGTGCCACCGAGACGGACCTGGGCCGCGATGGACCGGAAGTCCATCGCATTCATGAGGGCTACCAAGCATCCGTACCGGGGGAGGCTGTACTGCAAAGTCAGTCTGGCGGATCCTACAGGGCGGCGGACGAAGTCGGTGGTGAACAAATGGGGCCGCCGCGATCTTCCGAAGTGGATCAATCGTTCCGGGTTGACCATACGCGTCAAGGATACAGTCACCACAACAAAGGGGACCGACGGAAATCACCTCGTCTTCGTTGTGAAGCCTGACGACCACGTTCAAATGATACGGATTTTCTTTGCCACGAAGGTTTGGGTGCTTCAAGAGGGTTTTCGCTTTTGATCTGACCTTCCGCCGCTGGAACGTTCGTGCGGTGCTCTGCGTTCATTAAGGATACGGTTCATTCGACGTACCATTTCGATGCGCGAGTGATACGACCGCGACGAGCGAAGCATCGCGGTCCGGGGAGGGCGTAACGTGCGGCGTGTAGCGGTGGCGGCGGCGATCCTGGCGTTGAGCGCGGCGCTCTGGACGGGCGGCGCGGGACCGGCGTCGGCGATCGGCGACGACCACGAAGGGGACCATTCGGGTGCGGCGTGTCAACCCGGGCCGGTCTTCGTGCCGGGGTACAGTCTCGGCCCGGTGAACGTCGGCGCGCCCATGGCCGTGGTGCAGCGCTGGTTCGGCCAGCCCCGCGCGGTGCAGCGCCGTACGTTTCAAGGCAACTTGTGGACGCGGCTCGTCTACGCCGGCCTCAACGTGCTCGCGCGGAACGACGCGGTCGTCGCGCTCACCCTGCCTCAGGGCGCCGCGGTGCCGGTTCAGACGAATTGCGGCACACTGGTGACCGCGAGCTACAACCTTCCGGTCGGCACCGTCCTGCAGACGTACGGTGCCCCGTCGTCGAGGGTCGCCATCAACGGACAACAGTACTGGGTGTACAACACGCAGGGGATGCTGCTGGCCCTTCCCGCCGCCGGCAACATCGTGCAGGGCGTGACCATCTATCCCGCCGGTCAGTACTGTGCCATGGTGCCCATGTATGTGTCGCTGTTTGGATTCGCGATCAATGTGGGCAGCGCGATGCAGTGTACGGCGGCCGGCGGCCTGCCTGAACGCGAAGGCGGCCAACTGAGGTAAAAGGCTGTTTCTCCGCCTCGGGCGGCGGCGACTCGTCGAGGAATGCCGAATCAAGCCTCATGGTACTTGTGAAGACCGTCTTCACAGGCAGGATCGGACGTGGGTGTTACGAAGTCCAGCCCGGGCGGGAAAAACACATATCTGTAGCCGTCGGTCTGCGCCCCGGCGCTCTCCGGTGCGCGGAGGACGGCATCACGGAGGTGACTCCCGTGCAGATACGTACTGGACGCAGTGCCGCACAAACCGTCGGAGCGTCGCTGGCGGCCGTCGCCACGATCGCCATCCTCGCCGGCGTGGGACCGGCGACGGCTCAGAGCCTGAACCTCCGAGCCGTGCGGGATCCGCAGAATCGATTCACGATTGCCGTTCCGGCAACGTGGAACGTCCAAACGCAGGCCAAGAATCCGAGCGTCGAGGCGAAGTCGCCCGCGCCGAAGACGACGCTTCCCGACAGCCTGGACGTGATCGTGTACGACATGCCGCACGCCCTGAGCGCGCAAGACTGCGTGCATGAGTCCGACATGGTTCTGCGCTTCGCGATCCACAGTTGGACGACCGTGAAGGAAGGCCCCGTGTCCATCGGCGGGGAGCCGGGGTACAGCCGCGTCTACAACTGGAAGTCCGGCAACGGCGAACAGCGCCAAAGCGTGCAGGCGTGCGTCACGCATGGCGGCCGCGTCTTCATGGCGGTCGGAACCACGGAAAATACGCAGGCGAAGATTGACGCCACGATGCCGCTGCTGCAGCACGCGATCGCGACATTGAAGCCGAACCTGGCCGAGGCGTCCACCACCGAGGTCGTCCCGGCGAAGAACAAGTAACCTCCGCACGCCCGCTGCGGCGCGCGGCGCACCAACCGCACATCCCGTGAGACGCCGGCCGGCCCGAGCAGGGCCGAGCCGGCGTCTCGCTGTTCCCCTCCCACCCTTGGGTGGCGTACACTGACAGGGCATTGGCTTCGACGGACTCGGCCGTGCGGCCGGAGGTGCGCGACATGAATGGGGAACTGGCGGGGCAGGTCGTCATCGTCACCGGCGCGGGCCGCGGGATCGGCCGCGCCGTGGGGAAAGAGCTGGCCGGCGCGGGCGCGCGGCTCGTCCTCGTCGCGCGGACCCACGCGGATCTGACGCGCGCCGCCGAGGACATCGGGGAGGACCGCGCGACGGTGGTCGCGGGGGACGTGACGGACGAAGCCACCGCCGCCGCGGCGATCGCGCGCGCCCAGGAGTGGGGCGGCCGTCTCGACGCGGTCGTCAACAATGCGGGGATCGGCTGGTCCGGCCCGATCCATGAGATGCCGCTCGGCGACTGGCGCCGGCTCATGGACGTGAACCTGACGGGTGTCTTTCTCTTCACGAAAGCGGCCCTGCCGGTCATGCTCCGCCAGGGCCGGGGCCACATCGTCAACATCGCCTCCGGGGCCGGACGCATGGGCATGGCCGGCGGCGCGGCGTACTCCGCCTCCAAGTTCGGCGTGATCGGGTTCACCGAGGCGGTGGGGCTCGAGGTGCGCAACAGCGGCGTGAAAGTCAGCGTCGTCGAGCCGGGCTCCGTACAGACTACCTTTTCGCCGGGCGCGGCCGTCCGGGACTGGGCGCTGCGCCCGGAGGACGTCGCCCGCGTCGTGCGCGCGATCCTCGCGAGCGGGCCCAATGTGTGGATCCGGGAAGCATTTGTCTCGCCGCTGCGGGTGCCCAGGCACTAGTCGCGCCCCCGGGGCCCGCCCTGTCGAATTCGCCGGGGGCCCGTTCGTCGATCAGGGTGAGAGACCAGACACGCCTGTCGCGACGGGCCGGAGGGAGCGCCTCGGTTGAGGTTCCGCCCGACGCGGGCCGCCACCGGGTGCGCTCCGCGCGGGCGCGGGCGGCAGGATTCGCCGGGATGAGCGCGAACGCACCGTTCGACAATTGCATATCGTACTGGACGGGTGCCCTCGGTTCGCCGAGGGAGAAGAGGGAAGTCCGGTGCGCGGCCGGCGGACTGTCG
Source organism: bacterium (assembly GCA_035945995.1). NCBI lineage: Bacteria > bacterium. The sequence continues at coordinate 5,103 of DASYZR010000147.1, read as the reverse complement.
ACAGGACGCCGCTCGGCCGCAAAGCCGGCGCGGTCCCGCCACTGTAACGGGGAGTCGCTCCGCGAACGCCACTGGGTAACCGGGAAGGCGCGGGGCGGCGAGGATCCGGAGCCAGGAGACCTGCCCGTCCGGGCGCGTACGGTGACCTTCGGCTGAAAGGCCAGTACGCCACGGCGTCATGCCGTCATGGTCCCCGTGCCCGCTCCGGGGATTTCTTTTTTGGTCTGCTCCCGGCGCGGCCGGGAGGCGTGGCGCCGGAAACGGAGGACGTCCATGGATCTCCTGTTCCGCGCACACCGCCGCGGCCGGCGCCCCAACCCGCGGCGTTGGTGGTGTGCCCTCGGATACGGCTTCCTGTTCCTGGTGCTGTCTCCGCAGCCGCGTCTCTCCGTCTGGGCCCAGTCCGCTCCGCCTTCGTCCACGCCGCCGACCTTCGAGCTGCCGGAGGTGGAGGTCGCCGGCCGGCGCCCGCAGCTGCCCGCCACGACGCCCGCGTCGATCAGTATCATCACGGCCGAGGAGATCGCGGCGATGGGCGCGCTCACCGTCGCGGACGCCCTGCGCGTCCTGCCCGAGGTCCGCGTGCGGACGAGCGGCGGGCCGGGTGGGCTCACGACCATGAGCATCCGCGGCTCTTCGTCGACGCAGACACTCGTGCTGCTCGACGGCGTGCCCCTCAACCGGCCGGACCAGGCGAGCGTTGACCTGAGCACGCTGCCGATTCAGCAGGTGGACCACATCGAGGTGCTGCGCGGACCCTTCTCGGCCATCTACGGCAGCGCCACGATCGGCGGCGTCGTGAACATCGTCACGCGGTCCGAGGCGCGGTCCTCGGCCTCCGCGCGTGCCGGCTCCTACGGCGAGACCAGCAACGTGCTGTCGATCGGCGGGCGGAGCGGGACGGCGACCTACCTGGTCCAGGGGATTCAGACCGGCAGCACGGGATTCGCGCCGGACACCGATTACAGCAACTCCACCGTGATGGGCAAGCTCCGGTGGGCGACGGGCGGCGACGGCAGCCTGACGATCACTGCCGACCGGCTCTACCACCTGACCGGCACCCCGGGCCCGCTGCCGTTTCAGGACGTGCTATCGCGCCTCTGGGAGGGCCGCACTCTCCTCGACGCCACGTGGCGTCGCGGGCGCGCGGACGGCCCCGGTGCGCTGCTGCGCGTGTATCATGTCTACGACGACCTCAACTTTCTCAGCCCCGGGCTCGCGTTTCAGTCCGACGACATCGCCGACTTCTGGGGCGCCCAGGCCCAGGCGGTCTTCGACGCCGGCGGCGGCAGTCTGCTCACGCTCGGCGCGGATTACGAGAACGAGACGATCTTCCACACCGACAACACCGGCGTGGTGTTCCCCAACCAGGGGAGTGACCTCGGACTCTATGTGCAATACGATTGGCGGGCTGCGCCTGCGATGCTCGTGTCGCTCGGCGCGCGTCAAGACACCTTCACCCTGCTCGGCAACCAGCCGAACAACTATGCCACGCAGATCAATCCGCGGGGCGGCGTGGTCGTCGTCCTCAACGACCGCCTCCTGTTTCGCGCGGCCGCGGGGCGCACGTACCGCGCGCCGACGTTTGACGAACTGGCGCCCGGTCTCTTCGGGAACCCCAACCTGCAGGCGGAGACGGCGTGGTCGTACGACGCCGGCCTGGAGTACGCGCTGGCGTCGGGCCTGACGCTCCAGGTCGGGGGGTTCTACAAGGACGCGACGAACCTGATCACCTCGGCGCCGCCGCTGTTCATCCCGGTCAACGTCGGCCACGCGATCGTGTCGGGCGGCTCGGTGGAGCTCCTCGGCCGGGTCTCGCCGCGGTGGTTCGTCCGCGCCAATTACACGGCGCAGCGCGCGCGCGACGCCGCGACGGATCTCGATCTCATCTACGTCCCGCGGACCACGGGCAATCTCGAGATCGTCTACCGGGTGAAGCCAGGCGCCACGGTCGGTCTCACCGTCGGATACGCGGGGGATATGTTCGCGGACGCGGCCAATACGACGGTGCTGCCCGGGTACTGGCTCACTTCCCTGATCGTGACGTGGCCGCTCCCGGGCGGGTTTCGAGCGCAGGCCGGCGTGGCCAATGCGTTCGACGTGCGGTATCAGGATACACAGGGCTTCCCCGAACCGGGGCGGAGAGTCTTCGTGATGCTGGACAAGTCGTTCTGAGCCGTGCTCACGATGCGCGCGCACGTCGCAGTGATCCTGACGTCGGCGGCCCTTGCGACCGCCGCCGCCTCCTGGCTCTTGGGGCCGCGTCCTCAAGTGCCGCCGGCATCGCAGAGTACTGCGCGTCTACCGGCGCCCGGCCGCTCGACCGCGTCCGGTCCCACGGCCGCGGAGGAGGGAGATGTGACGGCACCCGTGGCCGGCTCGGGGACGCCTGTTCGAGCGGGACGTGGCAGAGCACAACGCCGCGAGACCGCGGGGGCGGCGGTGGCGCCGCGGCAGCCGGAGATGCGCGTCCTCGTTCCGCCGTCCCGTCCGCATCCCCGTGCCTCGGCGGTTGCCCCGAGCCCGGCGCGGCCACATCCGGATCGGGAAGTACGATCGCCGGCGTCGAGCCCCGGGCCGGCCGCCCCCTCGGATGCGGGGACAGACGCCGTCACGGCATCCACCCCGACGGCCGCCGGCGGCGCAGGTGCCGGCACGGGCGTTGCGGCCGGAGGCGCTCCCTCCGGGATATCCGGTGCGGGCGATACGTCAGGAGCGCAATCGTCCGTGGCGCCATCTCGGGCGGCCGGCGCCGCGTCCGGTCCCCCGGTGCCGCCCGCCGCGTCTGCCACGTTGCCGCCCGTCATGACGCCGCCCCGGGTCGTCGCGACGCCGGGATTGGTCTATCCGGGCGATGCGTTCCAGCTGACCGTCCGGCGCCAGGATCTCGGCGCCGCGGCCGTCGTCGACGGCCGCGAGGGGACCGTTACCCTCAGGGCGTTGATTCTGTCGGCCGGGGATGTGCGGAGCGTGGAGGTCGCCGTCTCCTCAGGGTCGAGCGCCCTCGACCGGGCCGCGGCAGACGCGGTCCGCCGCTGGCGGTTTGCGCCGGCGACCCGCGACGGCGTCGCGATCGATGCCTACGTTACGCTCAGGATTCGTTACGTCGTGCGCTGAGGCGCCTCGGCCCGGCGCTGTTCGGTCCGGCGGGCGGCGTCGTAAATGCCGAACAGCGCAAGCGAATAGGCGAGATCGCTCAGCACCGTGTTGCGGAAGAACGGGACGGCCGCGGCAAACGACGCGATCAGCCCCGCGGCGGTGTGCGGATACAGCGGGCCGGTCCATTCGCCGAAATTGGTGACGACGTAAAACAGGACCGATGCGGCGAGCGCCATCGCGGCGACGGTGATGGGCGAGCGGCGGCGCAGGGCGAGGCCGCCCAGGGCGGCGATCAGCGCGTAACTTCCGTAGACCCAGAGCATACCGATGCCGTAGAAGCCCAGCACGGCGTCGGACAGCGCGAGCGCCCCGAGCGGCACGACGAACGTCCACGGGCGCGGCAGAATCGCCCCGGCGAAGAGGGCAAGCGCCCCGAACGGCTGAAAGTTGGGTGCGTGGGGCGCGAGCCGGAGCACGGTCGCCGCCGCGACGAGCGCGTACGGGAGGGTGCCGAGCCACACGGGCTGCTGACGTGCGGACCTCGATCTCATCGGGTTCTCACCGGCTGGGGGGTTCTGTCATGCGGGACGTGAATCCTCTGCCGCGATGACGCACCGCGCGCGCGTACTGATGATCCAGGGCACGGCGTCGCACGCCGGCAAGAGCACGGTCGTGGCCGCGCTGTGCCGCGTGTTCGCCCGGGACGGGCTTCGCGTCGCGCCGTTCAAGGCGCAGAACATCTCGCTCAACGCCGCGGTCACGCCCGGCGGCGGCGAGATCGGGGTGGCCCAGGCGGTGCAGGCGCGCGCGGCGGGGATCGAGCCGGCCGTGGAGATGAACCCGGTGCTCGTCAAGCCGGCGCCGGCGGGGCGCACGCAGGTGGTGGTGCTCGGGCGGGCCGCGCCGTCTCCGCCGCCGCGGCCGGCGCTGTGGCGGGCCATCGCGCGGTCGCTCGACACGCTGCGCGCGCGGTGCGACCTCGTCATCGCCGAAGGCGCCGGCTCGCCGGCCGAGGTGAACCTGCGCCGTTCCGACGTCGCCAACATGCGCGTCGCGCGGTACGCGGACGCCCCCGTGCTGCTGGTCGGGGACATCGATCGCGGCGGCGTCTTCGCGTCCCTCGTCGGGACGATGGCGTTGCTCGACCGCACGGAGCGGGCGCTCGTTCGCGGGTTCGTGATCAACAAATTCCGGGGCGACCCGGCGGGGCTGCGTCCGGGCCTACGCGACCTCGAAGCGCGCACGCGGCGCCCGGTGCTCGGCGTCATTCCGTACGCACCGGCGTGGCAGGTGCCCGAGGAAGACGGCGTCGCGCTCGATCGTGGACGGTCGCGCGACGACGCGCCGCGGCTCGACATCGCCGTCGTGCAGCTCCCCTACATTTCCAATTTCGACGAATTCGACGGCCTCGAGCAGGAGCCGGGCGTGCGTGTCCGGTACGTGCGGCCGGGACAGCGCCTCGGCCGGCCGGACCTCGTCATCTTGCCCGGCAGCAAGTCGACGGTCGCCGACCTGGACGTATTGCGGCGGTCGGGTCTCGCCGACGCCCTGCGCGGGGCCCTCTCCGAGCATACGCCGGTGCTCGGCATCTGCGGCGGCTATCAGATGCTCGGCCGGCGGATCGACGATCCCCACGGCGTCGAATCGCCCCGGCGATCGGTGGAGGGGCTCGGGTGGCTGCCGATCGTGACCACCTTCGGCCGCGCGAAGCGGACCGCGCGCGTTCGAGTGCGGCTCGCCGCCGCACTCCCGCATCGGGGCGGACTCCTCGGCGCGTGGCCGCCGCTCGAGGTGCCGGGCTACGAAATTCGCATGGGCCGCAGCAGCGCGGCGGGTCCCGCGTGGGTGCGCATCGTCGAGCGGGCCGGCCGGCGCTGCGACGAGCCCGGCGGGGCCGCCTCGCCCGACGGGCTGATCTGCGGCACGGTCGTGCATGGGCTCCTCGCCGACCCGGCCGTCCGGGAGGCGCTGCTCGAGAGGCTGCGGGTCCGCCGCGGGCGGGGC
>DASYZR010000146.1 GCA_035945995.1 bacterium | reverse complement strand
TGCGGCCGCCGAGCTCGGCGGCCTCTAAGCCCAGGATTCGCGTGGCGGCCGGACTAGCGTACATGATAGTGCCGCTTCCGTCCAGCAGGAGCACGCCGTCGGAGATGTTCTCGAGCAGCGGTCCGTAGGGAGGCGCGCTGGTCATCGGCTCTCAGGGCTGTCCCTTCGGAATCTTCCGGGAAGGACCCTTTTCGCGGGCCGCCGGCCGGCACCGGCCCCGACGGTCTTTTCTTGCCCAGCGGCGCGCCGTGTGAGACGCGGCGGCCCGCGCAGTGCACTGCGCGGGCCGCCTTCGACCGTGCTTCCTAGGGACGGACCGCTACAAACATTTCGAATAGCCGCAGTTGCGGCAGTGGCTGCAGCCGTTTTCGAATGCGAGCGAACCGCCGCAATCGGGGCAGACGCCGGCGAAGGTCAAGAGCGGCTCCTGCACCTCGCGCGCGTCGGCGGACACCGGCGCGGGCGCCGGGGCAAGGGACACCGCGACGTCGGGGGCGGCGGCCCCGGACGCCGAGGATGCGTCGGGACCCGCATGTCCGTTGCCGTTGCCGCCGTGGCCGTTGCCGTTGCCGCCGCGCGGCGATGGGGCGGGCAGACGATCGGCCATCGGGAACACCTGGTCCGGCCGGAAGCCGGGGCCGTAGAGGGCGCGGCCGAGCGCGAGCGCGACGCCCTGGGCGATCGTGGTGACGCGGACCACGGTGCCGTCGCCCGAGCGGTCGACCGCCACCTCGCGCGACTGCACGCGCCACAACTGCTCGATGACGTGGCGGGGATCAGCGCCGGTCCGGAGCGACAGCGACGCGAGCCGCCCCACCGCGTCCGCTTCCACGTCGAGCGACTGCACGAACACCTCGCAGATGCCGTGGGCGTCCTCGTTGATCGTGACGTAGATCCGGCCGCGCGGGGTTTCGATCCGCTCGGTCCGGCCGGTCGTGACCTTGGGCCGTCCGCGGGTCCGCTGTCTGGACTCGGGCGCGCCGTGCGGCGCCCCGAGCACCGCCGACGCCGGCGAGGGCTCCGCCGGTTTGGCGGGCGCTGCGGCCGCCTCCTGCGCCGGCTTGTCCTTCTTCGTTCCCGCGGTCAGGATGTTCTCGCGGCTGTTCTCGCGGTAGACGGTGATGCCCTTGCACCCCTTCTGCCAGGCCAGGAAGTAGATCTTGGCGACGTCCTCCTCTGTCGTGTCGGCCGCGCAGTTGACGGTCGACGAGATCGAGTGGTCGATGTGCTTCTGGATCGCCGCCTGCATCTCGACCCGCATCTCCGGCTGGATCTCGTGCGCGGTGACGAAGAACTCGGGCACCGCCGCCTCGTCCGCGACGCCGAACCGCTCCATATACGCCCTGACGAGCGGATGGTAGACGGTGAACGTCTTCTGCGAGAGGGACTCGCTCCGGCGCGTGTAGCCGAGGTCGAAGATCGGCTCGATGCCGCTCGTCGTGCCCGCGAGCGCCGCCCCGCTGCCGACCGGCGGCACCGTGAGCAGCGCCACGTTGCGGAGCCCGTGTGTCCGGATCCGCCGGAGGACCTCCGGGGCGAGCGTCTGGAGGAACGGGCTTTGGAGATGCCGCTCCGCATCATAGCCCGGAAACGTCCCCTTCTCGACGGCGAGGTTCACGCTTTCGTCGTAGACGATGTTCTTGATGCGGTCGAACATGCCGTCGACGAACTCCACCGCCTCGCGCGTGTCGTACTTGAGCCGCAGCTTGCACAGCATATCCCCCAGGCCGGTGAAACCGACCCCGATGCGCCGCGAGTGGAGGCTGGCTTCCCGTTGAGCGGGGAGGGGATGTTTGTCTGCGTTGTAATCGAGGACGTCGTCTAGGAACCGGGTCGCCAGCCGCAATGCATGCTCCAGGTGGGGCCAGTCCACCTGCGCCTGGGGGCTAAACTCATCCAGCACAAATTCGGAGAGCCCGAGGTTGCCGAGACAGCAACAGCCGTACGGTTCCAATGGAATTTCCGAGCACGGATTGGTCGTGATCACGTTCATGTTGTTGTACTCGGACGTGCTCCACCGCTTGATCGAGTCCCAGAAGATGACGCCGGGCTCGGCGTGGTGCGTCGCACCGTAAATCAGTTCTCGCCAGATTTCACGCGCAGGAACGCTCCGCTCTACCTTCACGCGCTCGTTGGAAAATTTAAGCGTCCACGGTTGATCCGCCTCGACAGCCCGCATGAAGGCATCGCTGATGCGCACGCTGATGTTGGCGAAGCGCACTCGATCCATGTTGCGCTTGATCTTGGTGAACGCCAGCACGTCGGGATGATCGTCGGCGATCGTGATCATCAGCGCGCCGCGCCGGCCGCTCTGCCCGATCGTACCGGTGGTGAGCGACATGAGTTCCATGAAGGAGATCGAACCGGTGCTCGTCCGCGCGGCGTTGTTGACCGGTGCTCCGACGGGGCGAAGAATGCTGATGTCTACGCCGACGCCGCCGCCGAGCGAGTATGTCCGCGCCGCCTCCTTCATCCACTGAAAGATCGCTTCGATGGAGTCTTCGTGTATGGGATCGACGTAACAGTTCAGAGCCGTCACGCGCTTGTTGTTGCCGATCGCGTGCATGATGCGGCCGCCGGGTATGAAGCGGAAGGACTCCATCAGCCAGTAGAACTCGCTCGTGTACCGCTCGCGCGCCTCCTCGGTTGGCTCCACCGAGGCGAGGCCGCGAGCGATCCGCTTCCACATCTCCACCGGCGTCGGCTCCAGCACGCGGCCGTCCGGGTCGCGCAGCGCGTACTTGTCGTAGAACACGCGCGCGCGCAGCTCGTCGCCCTTGAAAAACTCGAGCGTCTCCGCCGGCAGCGCTTTGGCACCCTCGCCGGCCGGCGCCGCGGAGGCCTGCTGCGTGGGGGCGGCCTGGGAAGTCTGGGCCGTCGTCTTCTGGTCCGACGTCTGCGCCATCGGCGGTTCCTCCCGGACAGAATTGGACTGAGCCCTGGGGTCGACGGTCATGGAATTAGTTCTGCTCCGGACGGTGTGGAGCGAGCGGAATCAGCAGCACCTGCGAAGCGAGCTCGGCTTCCATCTGCTTGCGGGCCTTCAGCGCCTGGATCTCCTCCACCAGCCGGTCGACGTCTCCCAGACGCCGGTACACAGAAGCAAACCGCACATACGCCACGTCATCGAGCCGCCGGAGGCGCTCGATCACCGCATCGCCGATCACACGGCTCTTGATGGCGCCGGTCCCCTGCTCGAGCGCCGTCCGCTCGATCTCGTCGGCGATGTCTTCGAGCGCCCCGTCCTCCACCGGCCGGCCTTCGCACGCCAGCCTGAGACCCCGCAGGATCTTTGCCCGATCGAACCGCTCCCGGCCCCCATTCCGCTTGAGTACATAGAGGGCGGCCCGCTCGGCGCGCTCGAACGTCGTAAACCGCCGGTGGCAGGCCTCACATTCGCGCCTTCGGCGGATTCCGTCGCCGTCCTCAGCCGGCCGGGAATCAAGTACCCGGGTTTCTTTGAGTCCGCAGGAAGGACACCGCACGGTTGTTCGATCTTCCTCCTATATCTAGCGCGAAAGGAATCGTAGCATACTAGATATTGTATCTCAAGGCAAAATGGAGGCCAAATGAGGGGTTATTACGTGAATTTCCGGAATCGCTTGCGTAGGACGCGATGCAGTGCCGGAGAATGTGCCCCCGGCAGCCCATCGCCGGGCGCGGCCTCCGGAGGGACTGCCGCTCTCCGTTTTTCTCGCCCGCGCGGGTCCGGGATGGGCTACGTGCGGAAGATCACCGACTCGCGGCTCATCAGGACGATCGCGCCCTCGACGGCGAGCGCGGCGTAGAACGCCGAGGAGACCCCGGCCAGCGCGAGGTGCCCCCAGTTGACCGTCCCGAGCAGCAACTCCCGGAACGCGAAGAACGTGTTCAGCACCGGGGCGAGATACGCCCAAGCGTTCATCTGCCATTCCGTGATGTACTGGACCGCCAGCGCCGGCAGCACCGTGATGAAGTACAGCGGCGTGATGAACTGCTGCGCCTCCCGCGGAGACTTGGCGTAGATGCTCATCATGAGCTGGACGCCGCTCATCAGGGCGGCGAACAGGATGGCGATGCCGAGGAGCACCGCCGCGGTCCCCATCGGCAGGCTGACGTTGAGCTTCTCCGTCGTGTGGAGGACGTAGGGATAGCCCCACCGCAAGCTGATCATCATCGCGATGACGACCACGATCACGGCACCCACCGAGGCCGTCAGGACCGACAGGAACTTCCCGACGACGATCGCCTCCCGCGACGGCGGCGTCACCAGGAGCGACTCGAGGGTCCCGCGCTCCTTCTCGCCCGCCGCCTCGTCGACGGCGAGGGACATACCGCCGACCGTGGCCCACATCGCGATGAAGAAAGGCAGCAGGCTGGCAAGCAGCAGGCCGGAGAGCTGACGCTGGGTGGCCACGTTGCGCTCGTCGAGCACCACCGGCAGGAGGTCCCTGGGGTTGATGTGGCGGGCGATGAGCCGCCGCGCTACCACCGCCTGGCTGTACTGTGAGATCAGGGAGACGACCCGGGCGCGGGCCGCGACGCTCTCCGTGTTGCTGGCGTCGTACAGCACGCCGACGTGCGTCTGCGTGTCGCGCGCGACGAGCCGGTCGAAGTTGGGCGGAATCCTGAGCACGGCCAGCACGCGCCGCTCTCGCAGGGCCTTGTTCGGATCGTCGGTGCGCACCGGTGTGATCAGCTTGCTCGTGTATGCGAGATGCACGAGGTTCGGCGCGTCGCCGACGACGGCCACGTCCGGCGTCACGGTCTTGATCATGTGCTGCTGGCGCTGCTCGAGGTACGGAATGCCGAGCGTGACGACCGGCATGATCACCGCCGGCAAAACCACCATCACCATCAGGCTGCGGCGGTCGCGGAAGGCCTCGAGCGTCTCCTTGACGTAGACGCCGCGAATCCACGTCCCGGTCTCCTGGGACCGCGACCGGGCCCGCCGGTCCCCGCCGGCGCCCCGCACCCAGCCCCACGCGGCCCGGATCATGTGACGACTCCCTGCTCGACCAACGCCATGAAGATCTCCTCGAGGCCCTTTCCCGTCTCGGCCTTGAGCTCCTCGAGCGCGCCCTCGGCGCGGATGCGGCCCCCGGCGATGATGGCGACGCGATCGCACAGGCGCTCGGCTTCGTCCATCACGTGGGTCGAGAGGATGACGCACCGGCCCTCCGCCTTGAACCGCAGGACGAAGTCGCGCACCGACCGCGCGGAAATGACGTCGAGCCCGGAGGTCGGCTCGTCGAGGAACACGACGGGCGGGTCGTGAATGAGCGCGCGGGCGACGTTCACCTTCTGCTTCATGCCCTTGCTGAACGTGTCGGTGAGCCGGTCAAGATGTTCGGTGAGTTCGAGGGCGTCGGCGATCTCGACGATCCGCCGCTCCAGGTCATGGGGCGGCAGGCCGTATAACCGTCCGGCGTACCGGATCGCTTCGCGCGCCGTGAGACGGCCGTACACCCCCGCGTTCTCCGGGAGCACGCCGATCGTCCGCCGCACCTCCGCGGCCTCGCGAACGACGTCGTGCCCGGCGATCCGCGCGGTCCCCGCGGTCGGGCGCAGCACGGTCGTCAGCATGCGGATCGTCGTGGTCTTGCCCGCGCCGTTCGGGCCGAGCAGCCCGAACACTTCGCCCGCGTAGCAGGCGAACGACACCCCCCGCACCGCGTGGTACGTCTTGAACCGCTTCTCGAGGTCGCGCGCCTCGACGAGGAGCCGCTGCCCGTCGCCGTCCCGCGCGTCCTCCTGCCCCGCGCGCGGGGCGACGAGAGGCTCCCGCTCGAAGGTCCGCCTCATGTCAGAACAACCCCAGGCGCACGGCGCTCAGCACGAATACCGGCAGCAGCGCGGCCGCCACGGCGAGATGAAGCGGACCGGCCGGCGAGCAGTCGTCGAGCGGGCCCGGATGGCCGCGCCGGAGCATGAACAGGATCAGAACGCTCATGAGCCAGTAGCCCAACGCGATACCCACCACCACCGCGAGGTACGAGACGGCCATGTGCCAGCGGGGCCCGAACACCGCGCGGCTGACGTGGCCGCCGTCCAGCATGCTGGCCGGCAGGAGGTTGAGCGCGGTGACGAGCAGACCCACCCAGCCCGCGAACGCCATCGGATGGATGATGACGTCCGCGTTGGCCGCCGGATGGAGCAGCCGTCCGATCAGCAGGTCGACGAGCAGCGGCGTCGGGACCGCGACCAGCCGGCAATTGTGGGCCACGATCGCCGCGTGCGAGATCACCAGCGAGTGCGACACCCCGTAGACGAGGATGGGGATCGCCACGGCGAAGCCGGCCAGCGGCCCGCTCGCCCCGAGCTCGACGAGCGCGTCCCGATTGGGCGCCGGCGTGCGCGTGAAGATCACCGCGCCGAGGGTCCCGATCGCGAGGCCCGGGAGGGGCGGCATCGGAATGAAATAGGGCAGACTCGCGTCGATGCCTCGCCAGATCGACACCACCTTGTGTCCCATCTCGTGACAGACCAGAATCGCCATCAACGACAGTCCGAACGCGATGCCTCCGGGCACCGGCTTCAGCAGCCCCGGGACACACGCGCCCTCGGCGTTGAGGTATCCGGCCACAAACGTCGTGGCGAGCGTCCCGGCGAACAACAGCACCGGCCACCGCCAGGCCGTCGGTGTGGCGGACGGCTGGGCCGCGAGCAAAATCACCGTCTCCCCGGCGCGCCGGCGCATCAACGGGAGCACGCCCAGTCCCCGCAGGCGCGCCCGCAACTCCAGGAACCGCGCCTTGTCGTCGGCGCCGGACACGATCGTGAACGCCGGGCGGCCGTCTTGGAACCACACTTCCTGCACGGGGAAGGACGCTTCGACCGCCGCGCGGGCGGCGGCGAAGTACTCGGGAGGCAACGCCATAGTCCTTAGCCTACCACCGCGCCGCGCACGAAAGAAGGCCCCGCTGACACGGTTATACCCGTGTGCGGGGCCGCTCTCGGGTTGAACCCGCCGCGCCGGCGCCCGTCGGTCAGGCGGCGGTCGTGTCAGACCTCCACATTCACCGCTTCCGCAAGAACGCCGGGATGTCGAGATCGTCGAGTCCGAGACGTCCGCCCTCGCGTCCCGGCCGCCCTGCCCCGCGCGAACCGGGATCCCCGCCGGAGGAGGCCGCGCGCACGGCGGCCGGCTCCGCCACGGACTCGATCTCCTCCCGCCGCGCCTCGAAGCCGGTCGCGATCACGGTGATCCGCACCTCGCCGTCGAGGCGCTCGTCGATCACCGCGCCGAAGATGATGTTCGCTTCTGGATCCGCGGCCTTCTGCACGACCGCGGCCGCTTCGTTGACCTCGTGGAGCCCGAGATCAAGGCCGCCCGTGATGTTCATCAAGACACCGCGCGCGCCGTCCATGGACGTCTCCAAGAGCGGGCTCGAGATCGCCGCTTGGGCGGCCGCCGACGCGCGGCCCTCCCCGTTGCCGACGCCGATCCCGATCAAGGCGGAACCCGCCTCGGCCATGATGGTGCGTACGTCGGCGAAATCGAGGTTGATCAGGCCCGGGACGGTAATGAGGTCCGCGATCCCCTGCACGCCCTGCCGCAGCACGTCGTCCGCCACGCGAAACGCCTCGACGACGGTCGCGCTCTTATCCACAACTTGGAGAAGGCGGTCGTTGGGGATGGTGATGACGGTGTTGACCCGCTGCCGGAGATTCCGCACGCCTTCGTCGGCCGCGCCCGCGCGGCGCCGCCCCTCGAACCCGAACGGCCGGGTCACCACGCCGATCGTCAGCGCCCCCAACTCCCGGCCGATCTGAGCGACGATCGGCGCGCCGCCGGTCCCGGTGCCGCCGCCCATGCCGGCGGTCACGAAGACCATGTCGGCGCCCTCCAGGGCCTCGACGAGCTCCTCGCGGCTTTCTTCCGCCGCCTGCCGGCCGATCTCGGGATCGCCGCCCGCGCCGAGGCCCCGCGTTACCTTCCCGCCGATGTGGATCTTCCGGTCGGCGTTGCTGAGGGCCAGGGCCTGGGCGTCGGTGTTGATGGCGAGGAACTCGACTCCGCGGAGCCCCGCGGTAATCATGCGGTTGACGGCGTTGCTGCCGCCGCCGCCCACGCCTACAACCTTGATCGCCGCGTAGCGCCGGAGATCCCGCTCTAGGTTCACCATCTTCACCCCTCCCGCCGGTTCAGAGACGCCGTCTGCTGCGCGTGCCGCCGATGCTGCCGCCGCTGGACGTTCCGAGATCATGCGCTGGACCGGGTGCCACCGTTTCTCCGTCATGTTCGCGCCTCGTCTCCGCTGAAATGAAATGCCGCCGATGTGGTGCGTCGTGTGCCGCGCGGTCTAGTGGCCGTGCCTCGTCATCCTCCGTGCGCGAACTCGCGAAACCACTGCCGGAGCCGGCCGAACATGCTGCCGTTGCCGTCGCTCGCCCGGACCATGCGGCCGGGTCCACGCTGGCGCGCGGCGTGGAGCACGAGCCCCACCCCGGTCGCGTACACCGGACTCCCGACCGTATCGGCCATGCTGCCGCCGACGTCGGGCGCGCCGACCCGTGCCGGCATATCGATCTTTTCGCCGGCCGCTTCGGCGAGACCGGCGAGCAGCGCGCCTCCGCCGGTCGCCACGAGGCCGGCCGGCATCATCTGCGCGTAACCGGACCGCTTGAGCTGGGATTTGATCATTCCGCAGATCTCGTCGATCCGCGGCTCGATGATCTCCCCGAGCACCCGCCGCGGGAGGATCCGCGGCTCGCGGCTGCCGATGTGGAAGACCTCGATCAGTTCGCCCTCCGCCGCCATCCCCGCGGCCGCGCAGCCGTGCCGGATCTTGAGCTTCTCAGCCTCGGCGATCGGGGTGCGGAGCCCGACGGCGATGTCGTTCGTGACGTGGTTGCCGCCGACGGGCAGGACGGTCGCGTGGCACAGGCTGCCGCCGGAGAACACCCCGATGCTCGTGGTGCCGCCGCCGATGTCGACGAGCGCCACGCCGAGGTCGCGCTCGGCCTGCGTCAGAACGGCTTCGCCCGAGGCCAGCGGCTCGAGGACGAGATCGTCGACCTCGAGGCCGGCGCGCTGGATGCACTTCAACAGGTTCGCGAGCAGGGTGCTGGCGCCCGTCACAATGTGGGCCTCGACCTCGAGGCGCATCCCGTACATGCCCACGGGGTTGCGGACGCCGTCCTGACCGTCCACGAGAAAGTCGCGCGGCAGCAGGTGGATGATCTCCCGGTCGCTGCCGGGAATGGCCGCCATGCGCGCGGCCTCGACGACGCGGGACACGTCGGCGTCGCCGATCTCGCGGTCGGTTCGCGACACCGCGACGACGCCGCGGCTGTTCTGCGACGCGATGTGCTCCCCCGACACCGCCACGACCGCGCCGGCGGCCTTGACGCCGGCCATGCGCTCGGCGCCCTCGACGGCCTCTTCGATGGCACGGGTGGTGGTGTCGAGATCGACGACGACACCCTTCCGGACACCAAGAGACGGGGAGGTCCCCACACCCGTGATGTGGACCTCCCCGTCGTCATCGGGCTCTGCGATTATGACACAGACCTTGGTGGTCCCGATGTCCAGGCCGACCAAGGGCCCCCGTTTCGCCAACGGGTGCACCTCCGGGCACGAGTACGGCTGCGACTAAAGGTTCGAATGGTGCATCAGGCGTGAATTCAACGCTACGAAAACTTCTCCTGCCGCCCCGCGGCCGGCAGGGCGCCTTGGGGCAGGCCGGAGGCCCCGGCCGGTTTCACAATCGGCTTCACGATCACGCTGCCGGGAAAGCGGAGATCCACGTACTCGACCCGCATCCCCCGGGCCCGAATCGCCGCCAGCACGTCCACCAGCCGGGCGATCCGGTCCTGCACGCCGTCCGGCGCGCCGGCCCGCACCGCGATCCCGTCACGGGTGTAGAGGACGACCTCCCCGCCCCCGTCCACACGGACGGAGGCGACGTCGGGACGCAGATCGCCGGGCAGCGACGCCGCGATGCCGGCTCCCAGCCGGACGTCCGCGGACGGCACGGCGACGCCGACCTGCACGATGGCCGGGTCGAGGCGGTCGACGATCAGGATGGGCAGCGTGCCGGACACCGGCCGCGCGGCGATCGCCACCCCGTCCCGGCCGACCAGGACGTAGCCATCCGTGACGCGCAGAGCCGCGGCGGGGGTCTGCTCCCGGACCGAAATCTCAACGCGGTCGGGGAAGCCCACGCCGACCGAGACGTCGGCGAGCCGTTGATCCCCGCGCAGCCGCTCCTGGACCCGGTCGACGTTGACGGCAAACATGCTCATCCCGGGCCGCACCCCGGCCCGGGCGACGATCTCGTCCGATGCCACCGCCTCGTTGCCGGCGACGGTGACGGACTGGACGTCGAAGGCGCTCGACTGGGCAAACGACGCGATACCGCACAGGACGGCCATGGCCGCGAGAAAGCGGACCACCCGCGGTCCAACGGGCCTCGCCCGGGCACCGGGTCCCGGCGCCGGGCCGTCAGGGCCGGGGATGGCCGCGCCCATTAGGAGGGGCGAACTCGCCAAGCATCTTGATCTCCGTCGCCAGATCGGCGCCGGCATCGTCGCGGACCCGGGCGCGGACGGCATCGATCAACGCCAACACGTCCCGCGCCGTCGCGCCACCGCTGTTGAGAATGTAGTTGGCGTGGCGGTCGCTCACCACGGCACCGCCGACCCGGAGCCCCATCGCACCCGCGGCCTCGATGAGGCGCCCGGCGTAATCGCCGTCCGGATTGCGGAAGATGCACCCCGAACTCGGCGGGCCCAGCGGCTGGCTCTCCGCCCGGGTGCGGAGCCAGGACTCCAACCGGGCGACGGCTTCCTCCGCCGCCTGCGGACGCAGCGCCAGGTCGCAGTCGAGAACGACCCCCGGCTCGTCCTGGAGCCGGCTGTGCCGGTACCGGAAGGCCAGCTCCGCGGCCGTCCAGGTCGCGATGCCCCGCGGCGTGCGGACCCGCGCGGACACGAGCACATCGGCGACCGAGCAGCCGTGGGCGCCGGCGTTCATCACGACCGCGCCGCCGACCGACCCCGGAATCCCCGCCGCGAACTCGAGCCCCGTGAGCCCCCGCTCCGCCGTGCGCCGGCTCAGGTGCGGCACGCTGACCCCGGACTCGGCGTGCACGCGGGGCCCGTCGTACGTGATTCCCTCCTGGCCGCGGCCGGTCTTCACCACCACGCCGCGGACACCGCGGTCGGCGATCAGCACGTTGCTGCCCCGGCCGAGCACGACAAACGGCAGACCCTCCGCATAGAGCCACGCCACCGCGGCGTCGAGGGCCTCGAGCGTGCCGGGCAGGACGAGGATGTCCGCCGGACCGCCGATGCGGAACGATACGTGGCGCGCGAGCGGTTCGTTCCGGCGGACCGCGCCCGGGCACAGCCGCTCGAGCGCGGCCGCCACGGCGTGAAGGTCCTCCCTAGCCACTCCCGGCCTCCGCATGCCGCGCCGCGCCCACCCCGCCCGGGCCGCCGCGGCGGGCCAAGCGGGCGACGACATCGTCGGCGACCTTCCAGACGTCCCCGGCACCGATCGTCAGAATGAGGTCTCCCGGCCGCGCTTCGGCCGCGAGCAGGGCCGCGGCGTCGGCGAGCTCGGGGACGAACCGGACGAGCCGGTGAGCGCTCGCCGCCCGCACGATGATCCCCGCGTCGACGCCGGGAATCGGCGGTTCGTCCGCCGCGTAGATCTCGGTCACGACGACCTCGTCCGCGGCGTCGAACGCGTGGGCAAACTGCGCGCCGACGGTCTGCGTCCGGCTGAATCGGTGCGGTTGAAACACCGCGACGATGCGCGAACGCGGCCATCCCCGGCGTGCGGCCGCCAGCAGGGCCGCGACCTTGGTCGGGTTGTGCGCGTAGTCGTCCACGACGAGGATGCCGTCGACGTCGCCGCGCACGCTGAACCGCCGCGCCACCCCGTCGAAGGCCGCGAGCGACGCGGCGGCAACGTCCGGAGGCACGCCGAGCTCGGTCGCCACCGCCAGCGCACCGAGCGCGTTCAGCGCGTTATACACGCCCGGAATCGCCAGCACGATTCGTGCGATGACGGCGCCGCCGCGGTGGGCCTCGAACACCGTGCGCCGTCCTTCGGCTTCCAGCACCTGGGCCGTATACGCGGCGCCCGGCGCGAGACCGTACGTCACCGTCCGCCGTCCGGCGCCCGCGGCCAATGCCCGGCCGGCGGCCGCGTCGGTGCACACCACGGCAAACCCCGAGGCCGGAAGCCCCTCAAGAAAGCGGCGGAAGGTGTCCATGAGCCGCCCCTCGGAGCCGTAGTAGTCGAGGTGGTCCGTCGCGTCGAGCGGGGTGATGACCGCGACATGCGGGGCGATCCAGAGCAGCGACCCGTCGCTCTCGTCCACCTCCGCCACCACGTCGGGGCCCGCGCCCACGCGCGCCGTTCCACCGAGCGACGCGACCTCCCCCCCCACCAGCGCCGTCGGATCGCGGCCGGCCCGCTCGAGAATCGCCGCGATCATGGCGGTCGTCGTCGTCTTCCCGTGCGTGCCGGCCACGGCGATCGCGTGACGGCCTTCCATAAGGTGGGCCAAGAGGCGCGCCCGGTGCACGATCGGCAGGCCGCGCTCGGTGGCCGCGCGGATCTCGACGTTGTCCTCCGGCACGGCGCGGCTCACGACAACGACCTCGGCGCCCGCCAGATACGCGGCGGCATGCCCGATATGGACGGTCGCCCCGGCGGCGCGCAGCCGCCGGGTGGCGTCGCTCTCACGCAGATCGGAGCCGGACACCGCGTGGCCGCGCGCCAGCAGCACCTGCGCGATCGCGCTCATACCGGTGCCCCCGATGCCGACCAGATGGACGCGCGCGCCGGGGGTGAGCCCGGACGCGGGCGACGCGGTCATGCGTGCGAAGCCTTCGAGACGGCCGCCGCCCCGCGGCACGTCTCGAGCAGGTCGAGCACCCGATCGGCCGCGTCGGGATGTCCGAGCGCGCGCGACCGCGCGGCCATGGCGTCCCGCCGGCCGGGCGTGTCGAGGATGTCGCGGACCTCCCGGGCCAGCGCCTCCCCGCCGAGCGTCGCATCCTCCAGGACCACCGCCGCGCCGGCGCGGGCGAGCGGGAGCGCGTTCTCGGCCTGATGGCCGCCGGCCGCAAAGCGGTAGGGCGCGAGGATCGCCGGCAGCCCGCACGCGGTGATCTCGGCCAGCGCTGTCGCCCCGCACCGGCTGATGACGAGGTCGGCGCACCCGTACGCGAGGCCGATCCGCTCGAAGTACGCCGCGCGGAGGTGCCGGATGCCGCGCTCGTCCCGCGCGGCGCTCGCCGGACCGCGGGGTGCATTCTCCGGCCCGCCATCCCCGCGGGCCCATCCGCGTCCGGTCTGATGCAGGATTTGCAGATCGGCCCGATCCGCGAGCCGCCGCGCCATCTCATCGACCGCGGCGTTGAGGCGCGCCGCGCCCTGACTCCCGCCCACCACCACGATCGTCCGCCGCCCCGGATCGAGGCCGAACACACGGATTCCCTCGTCGCGGGGCGTGGACCAGATCTCCGGCCGCACGGGCAGCCCCGTCACGAACGCCCGCCGGCCCGGCACCCGCGACGCGGCTTCGGCCGACGCGACCGCCACGGCCCGCGCGAACCGGGCGAGGACCGCGTTGACCCGGCCGAGGGCCGCGTTGCCTTCCAGCAGCACCACCGGCACCCGCATCACCCAGGCGGCGAGCACGGGGGGCGCAGCGGCGATGCCGCCGGTCGCCACCACGACATCCGGCTTGAATCGGGCGACGATCGAGGCGGCCTGGAGAAGCGACCAGGCTCCGGTCGCGAGCGCCACCGCGGACCGCGCGGCGGACCGGCTCCGAGGCGGCCGCACGGCCAGGCCCGCAAAGGGCAGGTCCTCGGCCGGTACCAACGCCGCCTCCATCCCCGCATTACTGCCGATGAAGAGCACGCGGGCGCCGGGGTCGCGGCGCCGCAGCGCGCCGGCCAGAGCGAGTGCGGGGTATACGTGGCCGCCGCTGCCGCCGCCGGCGAGCACGACGTTCACCGCCGGGGCCGCCCCGCGGGGACCTGGGTCATCCGCGCGCCCACGCCGACCGCCGCCGGAGAATCGGCCGCCGGGACTCGGACGGTACGAGCCGCTCGTCCGGCCGGGCATACTGGGACACGTTCAACAGGATGCCGACGGCGATGTCGCTAAGCACGAGCGACGACCCGCCGAAACTGATGAACGGCAGCGGCACACCGGTGATCGGCAGCGTCCCCGACACGACGCCGATGTTGAGCACCGCCTGCCCGACCAGCATCGTCGTGAGTCCCGAGACGAGCAACGACCCGTACCGGTCGGGGCATCGCGTCGCGAGCCGGTACCCCCAGACGGCGAGCGCGGCGAACAGCGCGATGACGACCAGGCTGCCGACGAGCCCCAGCTCTTCCCCAATGATCGCGAAGATGAAGTCGGTGTGGCGCTCGGGCAGATAGAAGAACTTCTGCCGGCTGTGGCCGAGTCCCAGGCCCACCAACCCGCCGGAGCCGATGGCGAGCAGCGACTGAATGATGTGAAAGCCGCTGCCCTGCGGGTCGCGCCAGGGGTGGAGAAATGCGAGCAGCCGCTGGCTCCGGTAGCCGGCGCGGAGGATCACGGCAAGCACGGCGGGGACCGCGAGGGCCGCGATGCCGAGGAGATGCGTCAGACGCGCGCCGCCGATGAACAGCATGACGAACGCGATGAGCACGAGGATCAGCGCGGATCCGAGGTCCGGCTGCTTGAGAATCGGCACGGCCACGAGAGCGAGCACGATGAGCGGGGGGACCAGGCCGGTCCCAAATTCGCGGGTGCGGGAGCCCCGGTTGGCGAGAAAGTGCGCGAGGTAGAGGATGAGCGCGAGCTTGGCGAGCTCGGCCGGCTGGAAGTTGACCGGGCCGCCGAGGGCGAGCCATCGCCGGGCGCCCCCGGCGACCCGGCCGACGTGCGGGACGAGGACGAGCCCGAGCGCCACCAGGGTGCCGGCCAGCACCGGAAACGTCAGGCGCCGGAGCCGCACGTAGTGGATGCGCCACGCCAGCAGCATCCCGGCCAGCCCGACCGCTTCGTAGAGGAGCTGCCGCTTCAGGAACCACGTGCCGTCGTGGTACTGCGCCTGCGCGGCGACGGCGCTCGCGCTGTACACCATGACGACCCCGATGCACGTGAGGAACAGCACGATGGTGAAGAGTCCCCACGCGGCGCCGCGGCGGTGGATCAGGTCCACGCCGCGGCCTCCCGGGCCAGCGCCTCGACGAGCGTGCGGTAGTGCTCGGCGCGGTGCCGGTAGTCCGTGTACTGGTCGAAACTCTCGCACGCCGGCGAGAGGGTCACGGCGTCTCCGGGACGCGCCAGCGCCCGCGCGGCGGGCACCGCGTCGTCGAGGGTACGGCAGCGGATCACCGGGGCCGCGACCCCCGCCGACGCCGCGGCCTCGGCGAGCAGCGGGGCCATGGCGCCGAAGAGCACGATGCCGCGCACCGTCTGGGCCCGGAGCGCGTCCGCGACCGGGGCGAAATCGCGCGGCGTCGCGTTCCGGCGCATCCCGCCGGCCAGGAGCACGATCGGCCGGTCGAAGGCCCGCACCGCCGCGGCGGCGGCCGCCGGATTCGTCGCCAGCGAGTCCTCGTAGTAGCGCACCCCGCCGATCTCCGCGACGAGCATGAGCCGGTGCGGCAGACCGCGGAACTCACGGAGCACGTCGCGGATCGCCCCGGCGTCCGCGCCGGCGACCCGGGCGGTCAGCGCCGCGGCGAGGGCGTTCTCGAGGGTGTGGCCGCCGGGCGTCGCCAAACGCGCGTCGGCGACCGTCTCCTCGCGTCGGTCGAGACGCAACACGATCTTGCCGTCCGCGATGTACGCGCCCTCGTCGAGCGGCCGGGTGCGGCTCCAGAAGAGCACCCGCCCGCGCGAGGCGGCGGCGAAGCCGCGCGTCGTCGGATCGTCGGCGTTGAGAAGCGCCCAGTCCCGCGCCGTCTGATGGGCGAGAATCGCGCGCTTCGTTTCGGCGTACGCGGCAAAGGAGCCGTGATCGTCCAGGTGATGGGCGGCGACGTTCGTGACGACGGCGATATGCGGGCTGTACCCGAGCCCGACGAGCTGCCGGTTGCTGATCTCGACGACCAGCACGGCGTCGGGCGTCACCTCGTCGAGCCGGTACAGAATCGGCACGTGCGTGCGGTCGTTGCCGGTTTCGAACGTCGGCCGTCCGCT
Organism: bacterium; assembly: GCA_035945995.1. Classification (NCBI taxonomy): domain Bacteria; species bacterium. The sequence goes on along the minus strand of DASYZR010000146.1, from coordinate 2,854 downwards.
GCGGGCCAGCATCATCGCGGCGAGGCGCACCACGGTAAACTTGCCGTTCGTGCCGGTCACGCCGGCGATCGGGCAGGGTACGGTCTCGAAAAACAAGGCGGTCATGCTGCTGAGCGGCACGCCCCGATCCCGGACCCGGCGGACCGGCTCGTTCTCGGGATGCCGGAACCACGCCTGGCTCACGTAGACGATCTCCGCGCGGTCGATGCCCTCGAGATAGCGGTCGGCGAAGCAGCGCGTGATCGGGGCGCGCGTGAGGCGCGCGAGCGCGGCCTCCTGCTCGACCGGCGGCATCCACTCGTGGGTCCGGCGGAAGACCTCGGGAAAGGCGGCGGCGGCGGCGAGATCGTGCGCCGTGACGGTGGTGATCCCGTGCGCCAGCAGAAAGTCGACGACGGTCGAGCCCTCCGTGCCGGACAGCCCGACCACGTGGATGCGCCGCCCGCGCAGGCGCGCGAGGACGTCCGCGATCACAGGGCGAGCCTCATGCCCACGGCGGCCAGCAGAGCGCCGCAGAGCCAGAACCGCACGACCGTCTGCGTCTCCGTCCAGCCGCGCAACTCGAAGTGGTGGTGGATCGGGCTCATGCGAAACAGCCGGCGCCCGCCGGTCGCCCGAAACCAGCCCACCTGCAGCATCACCGAGAGCGCCTCCGCGACGGCGACGCCGCCGACGACCAGCATCACCACCTCGTGTTTGGACAGCACCCCGGCCACGGCGAGCGCCGCGCCGAGCCCGATCGAGCCGACGTCGCCCATGAAGACGCCGGCCGGATAGGCGTTGTACCACAGAAAGCCGAGCGCCGCGCCGCCGGTGGCCGAAGCGATCACCGCCGCCGGTCCCGCCCCCGCCCGGGCGGCGAGCGCCGCGAGTGATGCGGCGCCGATCGCCACCGTCCCCGCGGCCAGGCCGTCCAGGCCGTCGGTGAGGTTGACGGCGTTCGCCATGCCGACCACCAGAACGAGACAGACGACCGGGTAGCCCCAGCCGAGGTCCCAGCGCACCCCCGTGCCGGGAATTGCAAAGGTGCCGCCGAGGTGCGGCGCCCGAAGCACGTACAGGCCGAGCAGCAGCGCCGGGGGGATCTGCAGCGCGAACTTCTCGCGGGCCCGAAGACCCAAATTCCGGCCGCGGACGAACGCGAGCACGTCGTCGAGGGCGCCGATCGCCGCGAACACCGCGATCGCGGCGAGTCCGACGACGAGGTCCAGGTCCAACCACCCCGCCGCGCCGGCGACGACAAGCGAGGCGATGAGCAGGGCCCCGATGATCAGCACGCCGCCCATGGTCGGGGTCCCGGCCTTGGCGGCGTGCCGTGCGGCCGCGTGAGGGTCGTGACTCATCTTGTGCGCAACCGCGTCGTCCCGGACGCGCTGCACGGCGCCGGTCCGCACCAGCCAGGCGATCACCGGCCGCCCGCCGGCGATCACCAGCACCGCGGCCAGGATCCACACGACCGGCACCGAGGTCATGGCACCTCCTGCCGGACCCGGGCGAGTCCCTGCACGATCCGCTCCATCTCCATCGCCCGCGAGCCCTTGACCAGCACCACGGCGCCCGAGACGATTTCGCGCCGCAGGGCGGCGAGGGCCTCGTCCGGATCGGTCGTGTGGACCACGCGGGGAAGGCCGGCGGCCCCCGCGGCCGCGGCCAGCTCCGCGCTCAGCGGACCGAGCGCGATCAGCACGCCCACGCCCCGCCGGGCCACCTCACGCCCGACCTCCCGGTGGGCGCCGGCCGCCAAAGCCCCCAACTCGCGCATGTCGCCCAACACCGCGATCCGGGGCCGCCCCGGCAACTCGTCCATCACGTCGAGCGCGGCCTCGACCGACCGCGGACTGCTGTTGTAGACGTCGTTGATGAGGGTGGCCCCGGCGAGCCGGAGCACTTCGAGGCGCATCGCGAGCGGGCGGGCGCGGCCGAGCCCTCGGGCGATCTCGGCCGCGGGAATCCCGAGGGCGGCACCCACCGCCGCGGCCGCGAGCGCGTTGCGGATCGCGTGGCGTCCCGGGACGCCGAGGACGACCTCCGCAGCGTCCCCCGGGATCCGGAGCACGAACGTGCTCCCCTCCCCGGGCCGCGGCCGGATCGCCCGCGCCATCGCATCCGCCTCGCCGAGGCCGAACGTCATCACGCGTGCCGGGCCGCGGCCGGCGAGCCCCAGGACGAGCGGATCGTCGGCGTTCAACACCGCCACCCCATCCGCCGGCAGTCCTTCGATGAGCTCGCCCTTCGCCGCGGCGAGGTGTTCCCGGGTCGCGAAGAAGTCCATGTGCGATTCGCCGACCGCGGTCACGACGCCGATCTCGGGCCCCGCGATCTCCACGAGTTCGCGGATCTGGCCGGGGCCGCGCATCGCCATCTCGAGCACGGCGACCTCCGCGTCCTCGGGCATGTTCGCCAGCACGAGGGGGACGCCGATCTCCGTGTTCCAGTTTTCGGGCGACCGCGCGGTCGTGAAGCGCTCGGCCAGGACCTGGGCCGTCAGTTCCTTCGTCGAGGTCTTGCCGACGCTGCCGGTGATGCCCGCGACGCGCAACGGCCGGCCTGCCCCCCTCCGGGGGCGCGCCCGCAGGCCCCGCCCCAGCCGCTGCAGACCGAGCAGTGTGTCGTCCGTGCGGATCAGTACGGCCTCCGGCGGAACGTCGCCGGCGCCGCCGGAGACGAGCGCCGCCACGGCCCCGCGGCGCAGCGCGTCCCGGACGAACGCGTGGCCGTCCGCGTGCTCGCCGGTGAGGGCCACGAAGAGCATGCCCGGCTGGATCTCCCGGCTGTCGACCGCGGCCCCGCGCACGAGGGTCGCGGGATCGCCCCGCACGACGGCGCCGCCCGCGAGCGCGGCCACGTCCGCGGC
>DASYZR010000145.1 GCA_035945995.1 bacterium | reverse complement strand
GCCCGCGGGGCCGGCGGGGCCCGCGAGCACCCGCAGCCGCCCGCCGGCGGCGCGCTCGCGACGGTAGACGCGCGTATCCGTGCCTGGGCCCGGCACCGCCTCGGCCTCGCCGGCGCCCGCGTCGGGCACCCCGGACACCGGCGCCAGCCGCGCCTCGACATAGATCTCGCCGGCCGCGATGGCGTCCCGCGCCTCGAGGCTCACCGCGACAGGCCCGCCGAGCCGGGCGCCCAGCTCCTCGACCCGGGCGCGGATCATGCCGGTGAGTTCCGCGATGAGCGCCGGCGCGAACGACTGGTACGGCGTGAAGTCCTTGGAATTGAGAAACACCTGGTATTCGTTCGGGAGCAGCGTGCCGTGCAGGCCGGCCACTGCGCCGGCCTCCATCTCGCGGAGTACGCGCCGGCCGATTTCCACGGGATGCACGCGGTCGCGCCCCCATCGCGAGAACATCCCCTCGACGAGCGCCTCGAGCCGCCGCTCGAATCGCAGCAGGAGACTCACGAGACGCCTCCCCCGGCCGCGTGGGTCGACCCGCCGCCGGCGGACGCCGCCGGCGTCCACCGCGAGGCGCGACCGGTGCCGTCCAGGAGGCGCAGTTGTCCGCAGGCCGCCTGAATCTCGGTCCCGCGTTCGATGCGCACGGTGACGGGCACGCCCGACTCGCGCAGACTCCGCGCGAACGCCCTCACGCGCGCCGCCGGCGGACGGTGCAGCGGGATCCCGGCCACCGGGTTGAGCGGGATCACGTTGACGTGGCAGAGGAGGCCGCGCAGCAGCCGGCCGAGCGCGCGCGCCTCGCGATCGCCGTCGTTCGTACCGTCGATGAGGACGTACTCGAACGTGATGCGGCGGCCGGTCGCCGCCAGGTAGTCGCGGCACGCCGCGAGCAACTCGGCGATCGGATACCGCTCGGTCACCGGGACGAGCCGCCGTCGCAACGCGTCGGCCGGCGCGTGCAACGACACGGCCAGGGTGATCGGCAGGCCTTCCCGCGCGAGCCGCCGGATCTGCGGCACGAGCCCCACGGTCGAGATCGTCAGATGCCGCGCGCCGATGCCGAAGCCCCACGGTGCCGTGAGGATGCGGGCCGCGCGGACCGTCGCATCGTAATTCGCCAGCGGCTCCCCCATCCCCATGAACACGACGTTGCCCACCCGCCGGTCGGCCCGCGCGCGAATCAGGCTTGCCTGGCTGATGATTTCGGCCGTGCTGAGATTCCGGGCGAATCCCCCGAGCCCCGTCGCACAGAACACACAGCCCATCGCGCAGCCGGCCTGCGTGCTGAGACACGCGCTCCGCCGGCCGTCGTCGAAGCGCATCAGGACGCATTCCACCGTCTGTCCGTCGTCGCAGGTGGCCAGCAGCTTGGTCGCCGACAGGTCGGGTGCCTCGGTCGATCGCCGCACGGTCAACCCGCCCAGGCGGGCCGCGCCGGCGAGGCGCCCGCGGAACTCGACGGGCAGGTCGGTCATGTCGGCGATGCGCTCCACGCCCCGGCCGTAAATCCACCGCGCAATCTGCCGGCCGCGGTACGCCGGCGCGCCGAGACCGCGGACAAGCTCGACAAGCTCGGGGAGCAACAGGCCCCGGAGGTCGGGGGCACGGGCGCGGTCCGGCGTGCCTCGCGGACGCCCCTGTTCGCCTCCGCCGGGGGAGACGGCGCGACCGGCCGCCGCCCCCGTCCGTTGCGCGCTCGTCACGCCAGCGGCCGTCACGCCGCCCTCCGCAGCGAGGCGACGAAGAACCCGTCGGTCCCCGCCTGGTGCGGGTACAGGAACGCGGTGCCCGGCGCATCGGGGGTCGCAAACGGCCAGCCCTCGACCGGCTCGGGCGCGAACGTGGGGGACGCCGCGAGGAACGTGGCGATGACCTCGCGCCCCTCTTCGGGCTCGAGCGAACAGACGCTGTACACCAATCGCCCGCCCGGACGAACCGCGCCGGCGGCGCCGGCCAGCAGACGCTTCTGCCGGACCGCCACCGCCGCGAGATCGTCGGGGTGGATGCGCCACCGGATTTCGGGCCTGCGGCGCACCACGCCGAGCCCGGAACAAGGCGCATCGACGAGCACGCGGTCCGCGGCGTCCGGATACGTCTCACCGAGGAGCCCGGCGTCCAGGACGCGCGTCTCCACTCCGGTCGCCCCGAGGCGGCGGCACTGGCGGGCGACGGTGTCGACCTTCTTCGGCGTGACGTCGCACGCAAGGACGCGCCCGCGGCCGTCCATGAGCGCCGCGAGGTGGGTGGTCTTGCCGCCCGGCGCGGCGCACGCGTCGATCACAAACTCCCCCGGACGCGGCGCGACCAACCGCGCGACCAGCATCGAGCCCTCGTCCTGCGGCACGGCGAGGCCCTCCGCGTAGGCGGCCGCGCGCGCCTCCGGCGGTCCGGTGCGAATCCGCCGGCCTTCCCGCACCAGGGGCGACGGCAGCGTTTCGATGCCGAGGGCGGCGAGGCGCGCGTCCAGGGCGTCCACACTCCCCCGCAACGTGTTGAGCCGTACCGCGGACGGCGGGGGCTCGTTGTTCGCGGCGCAGAGCGCGCGCGTCTCGTCCGGCCCGAAGCGGGCCAGCCACCGCGCGACCAGCCATTCGGGGTGCGAGGCCAGCACCGCGATCGCTTCCGCGGTATCGGACGGGGCCGGCCACACCGGCGGCGACGCGGCGAGACGCCGCATCACTGCGTTGACGAGCGCGACGGTCCCCGGGTGGCCGACGCGGCGGGCGAGGTCGACGGTCTCGGCACAGGCCGCCCTGGCCGGCACCCGGGACAGAAACGCCAACTGGTACGCGCCCAACCGCAGGACCTCGCGGATGCGCGGAGGCAGGGTGTCCAGGCGGCGGTGCAGCGCCTGCGCGAGCGCCCAGTCGACCTGTCCGCGATGCCGCAACGTCCCGTAGACGAGCTCGGTCACGAAGGCCTCGTCGACCGGCGCGAGCCCGGCGCGGGTGAGCGCGGCGCGCAGCGCGGCGCCGCTCCACGCCCGGTCGGCGTCGACGCGGTGCAGAACCTCTAGCGCCACCTCGCGGGCCGTGGGACGATGATCCATAGCCGGGACGGAACGCGCCGCGGCAGCATCACTCCTCCCGCCGCGACATGTTGGAGAGCAGGATCAACCGCAACAGCTCGAGAATCGCCGTCGCCGCCGCCGCGACGTACGTCAGCGCCGCGGCGCCGAGCACGGCGCGCACGCCGCGCAGCTCGCCCTCGGTCATCAGCCGGCCGGCGCCTGAGGGGCCGCCGGCCAGGACGCGGAGCGCCCGGCCGCTGGCATCGAACTCGACCGGCAGCGTGATCACGGTAAACGCGACGAACGCGCTGAAGATCAAGATGCCGAGCTGCATGAACGTCCCGGAATGGAAGAAGAACCCGATCAGGAAGATCGGCCAGGCCAGCCACGAGCCGAACTGGGTCACGGGCACGATCGCCGAGCGCAGCGCGAGCGGTCCGTAGTTGTCCGCGTGCTGAAGAGCGTGGCCGGACTCGTGGGCCGCCACGCCGACGGCGGCCACCGACGCACCGTCGTAGACGTCCGACGACAGCCGCAGCACCCGGGTGCGTGGATCGTAGTGATCGGTCAACGTTCCGTCGATGCGTTCGATCCGCACGCCCGACAGCCCGTTCCGCCGCAGGATCTCGGCCGCCGCCTCGGCGCCGGTGAGGCCGCTGGCCACCGGGACCTGGCTGTACTTGCCGTACGTCGCCTTGACCCGAAGCTGGGCGTACAGCGCCAGCAGGATCGCGGGCAGGACGATAATGTACGTTGGATCCCAAAAAAACATCCCAACACCCCCACTCCCCGCCATTGTAGCACAGCCCGGCCAAGCCCCGGCGGCGTTGCCGCGCGCCGCCGGGGCCGTGGAAGGGTTCACGAACCGATGCTGGAAATTCCGAACGACGCGGAGTGCCGGGGAGGGGCGCATGCGGGTGCTTCATACGCTCGCCGAACTGGACGATGCATTGAACCCGGGGCGTCCGCAGTTCCTCGAGCTCTGGATAGAAGGCGGGAACGGAGCGACCCTGTGCGCCTTGTTGAATGGTGACTCGGGGTGGCTGATGTATCTTCGGGAGAACGGTGATCCGGGCTTTAGTTCGCGCAACGTGGAGTACGCGGGCCCCGCCGACGGAGCGATTCAGTACCGCCTCGACAACGGCCAAGTTGACGAGTATCCCGCCTGCTGGGCGCTCCCCGCCGGGGACGTGAAGAAGGCGCTGCAGCACTTCCTGCTCACGGGCGAGCCGGCGCCGTGGATTGCCTGGCACAATGATTCCGGCGACGGGGGCGTGATCGGACGTCCGGGCTAATCCGCGGCGCGCCGGTCCGACGCAACGCCGGCACGCGTTCCCCCTGCCTGGGGCCGGACGGCCTTGACGATCGCCGTCCGGGGCACCTGCCACGCGCATTCGACGGCCTCGAATCCGACACGCCGCAGGGCCCTCAGGTGCGCGTCGATGCCCCCGACACGGTCGAAGTGATCGCAGTCGAGGAAGCAGCCCCCCGGCTTCAACACGGCGTGGACGGCACGATAACAGGCGGCGAACGCACGAGCATCGGCCAGGTTGTGGATCGCGATCGCGGACACGACGAGATCGAAGGGACCGCCCACGCGTCCGCTCCAGGACGGCCTGCGAAGATCGGCCAAGATGTACCTGACGTGACCGCCGCGACCGGCCAGGTGCCGGCGGGCGCGTTCGATCATCCGCTCCGAATAATCCTGCAGGGTTACCCGGGCCCGCGGAAACGCCGACAGCACCTCGTCGGTCACGAGGCCGTATCCGCCGCCGACATCCAGGACCTCCAGCCCCGCGGCCGCGGCAAACGGCGCGAGCGCGAGCATTCGGCGGAGCAGCGCCCGCCGGTCCGCCTCTCTCCGGGCATCTTTCGCGATCCACTCCTGGACGTACTCCGGCGAATGCCACTCGTGATGGGCGACGCGAAACTTGCCCGATCGAGACGGCACGTCAGGCGCCTCCGCGGCGCCCCAGCGCCGTGCCGGCGTCGAGCCGGTGGCCGCGCGCGTACGCGGCCGCGGTCATCCGCCGGCCGGCGGCGGGCTGCACTTCGTGGACCAGCACGGCTCCGTCGCCGGCGGCCACGACGAGCGGCGACCGGTCGTCGTTCGGGACGTCGAGCACCGTCCCGGGCGCGCCGGCCCGCCCCGGCGATACCGCAGATGCCGTCGCCCGCCAGACCTTGACCTCGTCGGCCTGCACGTGGGTGAAGGCCCCCGGCCACGGGTCGCAGGCCCGGACCAAATTCACGATGCCGGCCGCGGGCCGGCGCCAGTCGATCTCCCCGTCCTCCCGCCGGAGGCGCGGCGCCCACGTCGCGAGGGAGGCATCCTGCGCGCGGCGCGGCGCGCGACCGGCCTCGATGAGACGCAGCGCCTCCGCCAGCAACCCGGCCCCCCCGGCCGCGAGATGCGGGGTCAGCGTCCGGGTCGTTGCTTCCGGCGCGATGGGCACCGCGCGCTGCAGGATGATGTCGCCGGCGTCCAGTTCTTCGGAAAGGTACAGGATCGTGACGCCGGTCTCGGTTTCGCCGGCCGCGATGGCGCGGGCAATCGGCGCGGCGCCGCGGTACCGCGGCAGCAGCGACGGATGGACGTTGACGATGCCGCGCGGCGGCAGCGCGAGGACTTCGGGTGGGACCAGCCGGCCGAACGCGACGAGCACGCCGACGTCCGGCGCGAGCTCCCCGAGGCGCGCAAGGAACGACGGATCGCGCAGCGACCCCGGCTGCAGCACCTCCAGCGCGTACTCGTCGGCGGCGCGCGCCACGGGCGGCGGCTCCACCTGCAGGCCGCGGCCGCGCGGCTTGTCCGGGCGCGTCACGACCGCGACGACCTCCCCGACGGCCAGCGCCGCGTCGAGCGACGGCACGGCGAACTCGGGGGTGCCGAAGAACATGATCTTCACGACGCCGCGTCGCCGGACACGCGGATCTCGTCCGCGGAGGCGGCGCTCTCCGGGGCGACCTCCGTCGCCTCGTCGTCCACGCGCCGCAGCGTCTTGGGATCCAGGACGCGGTCGGGGAAGAGCACACCGTTCAGATGGTCGACCTCGTGCTGGAGCACGCGGGCCAGCAGTCCTTCGGCGTCGACGGTAATGTATCGGTTGCGCCGGTTGCGCGCCCGCACGACCACATGCGTCGCCCGCGGAACATCGCCGAGCAAACCGGGAATGCTGAGGCAGGCCTCCGTGCCGAGCGCCTCGCCGTCCCGCTTGAGAATCTCCGGGTCCACGAGCGCGAGGCGGCGATCCCGCACCTCGATGACCACGACGCGCTGCGCGACCCCGACCTGCGGCGCCGCCAGCCCGAGTCCGCGCGCGTGGCGGAGGGTCTCAAACATCTGCTCGATGAGCGTCCGGACGTCGCGCGTGACCGTCCGCACGGCCTGCGCGCGCCGGCGCAGAATGGCCGCGCGGGGATCGCCGACGGTCACGATCTCGAGTGTGCGCGCGGTCACACCATCTCCTGGGGGTCCACGTCGACGACCAGGCGGGTTCCCGGGGGCACCGGAACGCGGGCGAGGACGGCCCGCGTCCCGTCGCGGAGCGCGGTCCCGTCCGCGGCCCGCAGCACGCACTGGACGCGGGCGTGGCCGGGTGCCGCCAGCACCGCCGGCCCCAGCACGTCCAGCCCCTGGGCCCGGGCGGCGGCCGCGATGCGGGCGGCCAGCGCCCGCGCGACCGCCGGCGCAGATGCCTCGGCCACCACCCGCGCCAGCCGCGCGTACGGAGGATACCCGAAGGCGCGGCGCGCGGTGAGCTCGCCGTCATAGAACGCCGCGTCGTCGCCGGCGCGAATCGCGCGCATGACCGGGTGATCGGGGACGCGGGTCTGCAGGACGACTTCGGGCGCCGGCCGGCCCCCGCCGGACGCGGCGGCCCAGTTCACCGCCGCGCGAAGCCGCTGCAGCGTGCGCTCCGCGGCGCGAAAATCGGGGACGTACATCGGGCCGTCGGCGTCGATCACGCCCACGAGGGTCGGGCGGAGCCCGGGCGCCCGCAGCAGCCGCGCGGTGCCGACGAGCAACCGCAGCCGGCCCTCGGCGAAGTCCCGGACGACGCGGTCGGCGCCGCCCGCGGTCTCGGCGTCGAACCGCGCCATCCTGAGGCCCGGAAAGAGGCGGCGCACAATCTCCTCGATGCGCTTCGTGCCGGCCCCGACGCCGCGCAGATCGACGCCGCGGCAGCGCGGGCAGACGTCCGGCGCCCGCGCGGTCCGCGCACACACGCGGCAGCGCACGGTGCCGGCTTCGCGGTCGTACGCCATCGCGACGTCGCAGGCGGGACACCGCACTGCGGCACCGCACTCGCGGCAGAGCAGCACGCGCGCATAGCCGGTCCGCTGGACGAGCAGCGCGACGCCGCCCGGAGCCCGCAGATGGCGGCCGACGGCCTGTACCAGCGCGCGGCTCAGGTACCCGGCGTGCCCTTCGTGGCGCTCCGCGCGCATGTCGACGACGGTGAGCACCGGAAGCGAACGCGGCGGCGGCAGGCGGATCGCGCTCAGATCGCCGGCCGCCGCCGCGGCGTAGGTTTCGACGGACGGCGCCGACGCGCCGAGGATCGCCCGGGCGCCTTCGAGCCGTGCCCGCCGCAGGGCGACGTCCCGCGCGTGATACCGCGGCGCCGCGTCGGACTTATGGGCCTCGGCCGGCTCGTTGTCGAGGATGATCAGGCGGAGGCGCGGCAGCGGCACGAAGAGCGCCGACCGGGTCCCCACGACGACGTCCGCCGCACCGTCGCGCGCGCGCATCCACGACGCGCGGCGTTCCCGCCGTGACAGGCCCGAATGAAGGACCGCCATCGTCCCGGCCGCCCGACGCCGGAGAGACTCCACCATCGGCGGCACGTCGACGATCTCCGGCACCACGACGAGAGCGCGGTCCCCGTCGCGCACGGCGGACGCGACGGCATCGGTGATCCACGCGGCCCTCGCGTCCGGATGCCCGAGGAGCAGCGCCGGACGGACCGGCCCGCCGTTCCGGCGGCCGGACTTCGCATCCCGCGGATGCACGGGCGGGCGCGCCGCGCCGGGTGACGGCGTCCGGACGGCTTCACGGAGTTGCGCGAGCCCGCTCTCAAGAAGCCGCCGCAGGCCGTCCCGTCCGCCGGCGCCGACGAGGTCGGAGACCGGGACGCCTTCCGGCGCGGCGTCCAGGATGGCCAGCATCGCGGCCTGCCGCCGGCCGAGACGCGCCGGAAGGGGCCGCGACGGATGGCGCACGACGATCCGCGGCCGGGACGGCGGACGCCGGCGCAGTACGTCCGGCGGCACGAGGCACTGCACGGCATTGCCGAGCGGAGAGAGCGTCTCGGCTGCGATCTCCCGCGCAAGGGCGAGCAGCGCCGGCGTGACGAGCGGCGGTTCGTCGGGAATGTCGACCACGTCGCGGATGGGCCGTGCGGCGCGGACCCCGTCGTCCTCCCGGACTGCCAGCAGCACACCGAGAACCCGCCGCGGGCCGAGCGGGACTTCCGCGCGCGCCCCGACGGCCGCGAAGGGCCGCAGCGCCGGCGGGATTCGGTACGTCAGCGGCCGATCGGCGAGCCCGCCGGTGTGCGGCAGGAGCACCTCACCGTACAGGTTCGGATCGGCGCCGGCGGCGTGGACCTCCGTCGGAGCAGCGCGACGGAGCTCCGCGTCCACGACTCCCATCTCCACGCTTCTCAGCGTCCGCCGGCAAGGATCGCGGCGGCGGCCTCGACGATCGTCTCCGGCTCCGTCATGCGGCCGAGCCCAATGCGGCCCGACGCCAGCGGACCGTGCTCGGGTCCCACCACGTGCACCCCGCGGGTCCGCAGCCGCGACAGATTCTCCTGAACCGCCGGCGAGGCCGTCATCGCGTCGCTCATGGCCGGCGCGACCAGCACGGGCGCGCGCGTGGCCAGCGCGGTGGCCGACACCGGATCGTCCCCGAGCCCGGCGGCCAGCCGGGCGAGCATGTCGGCGGTCGCCGGCGCCACGATCAGGAGGTCGGCGCGCTCGCCGAGCGCGACGTGGGGTTCGACCCACGGCGTGTCGCCGGCCCACATGTCGCTCACCACCGGCTGATGCGAGAGCGCCCGCAGGGTCAGCGGGCTGATGAAGCGCGACGCGGCCGCGGTCATCACCACGTATACCTCCGCCCCGCGCGCGCGGAGCAGCCGGACAAGCACCGCGGCCTTGTAGGCGGCGATGCTCCCGGAGATCCCGAGGACGACGGTCCGTCCGTCGAGTGTCGCGGGCACGCGGCTACGCCCGCTGGCCCGACCGCTCGCCGCAGAACGCGCGCGCGAGCGCCGCAATCGCCTGGGTGATATCCTCCGCCCGCCACACCGCCGTATCGAGCACGAGATGGTAGCGGGTCAAGTCGCCCAGGTCGATCTGATACAATCCGGCGTAGCGCCGGCGCTCGCACGCCTCGCGGTTCTCGATCGCGGCCCGCGCCGCCTCGACCGGCGCCGCGTCGCGGGCCGCGACACGGCGGGCGCGCACGTCCAGCGGCGCACGCAGCCAGACCCGGAAGTCGCCGTCGACCAGCCAGCCGCTCAGACGGCTGTCGACCACGATCGCGCCGCCGCGCGCGGCGTGCACCTGCAATTGATCGATCATCCGGTCGATCGAGGGATCCCGCTCCGCGAGCTCGCCGAGCGCCGACAACGTCAGACCGCGCCGCCGCGCCTCTTCACGAAACACGTCGCCGCCGGAGAGATAGCGGAGCCCGAGCGTCTGTGCCAGCGCCCGCGCAACGGTGCTCTTCCCGGCGCCGATCTCCCCGCTCACCGTCAGAATCATTCGCCGGCAGTCCCGCCCCGCGAAGCCGGGGCAGCCCCGCCCCCGGTCTGCGCGGGACGGCCCCGCGGCATGCGCGCGTCCGCCGCCTCCGCCGGGGCCACGGGCTCCTCCTCCATTTCCTCTTCCTCCTCCACGGCCTCCTTGCTCGTGAACCGGTGCGCAACCGTCTCCGGCTGGACCGCGGAGAGCACGACGTGCCCGCTGTCCGTGATCACCACCGCGCGCGTGCGCCGGCCGTACGTCGCGTCGATGAGGATGCCCTTGTCCCGGGCCTCCTGAATGATCCGCTTGATCGGCGCGGAGTCCGGACTCACGATGGCGATGATCCGGCTGGCCGCCACGATGTTGCCGAACCCGATATTGATGAGCCGCGTGTCCATGGCCGCGCCGCCTTCCGGCTGTCTACTCGACGTTCTGAATCTGCTCGCGCAGGCTCTCGAGCTCGCCCTTGACCGCGATGACGCGCCGGGTGATCTCGAGATCGTTCGCCTTGCTGCCGATCGTATTCGTCTCGCGGCCCATCTCCTGAACGATGAACTCCAGCGTCCGGCCGATGGCCCCGGACTCGCTGAGCGTCGCCCGGCTCTGCTCGAGATGGCCGCGCAGGCGCGTCAGCTCCTCCGTGATATCGGCGCGATCGGCGAACACCGCGACCTCCGTGGCGAGCCGGGCCGGGTCGACGGCGACGGCGCCGGCGAGCTCCGCCACTCGGCGTCCGAGGCGCGCGCGGTAGTCCTCGACGACGCCGGGCGCCCGCTCGGCGATCGCGTCGGCGAGGTGCTGGATCCGCAGGAGGCGCTCGCGGAGATCGCCGGCAAGACGAGCGCCTTCCGCGTCCCGCATCGCGACGAGCCGGTCGAGGGCCGCCCCCACGCCGCGTTCGACCGCGGGCCAGGACGCCTCCACATCTTCCTTCTCCTCTTCGACCTTGACAAGGTCGGGAAGCGACAGCAGGAGCGAGAGATCCAGGCCCCCCGAAACCGGCAGCGTCTCTCTGAGCCCGTCGAGAGCCGCCACGTAGGCCTTGGCCAGCTCCACGTCGGCCTTGACGGTCCGGGGTCGTCTCGCGTAATCGTCCCGGACGATCGCCACATCGAGACGCCCCCGGAGCACCCGGCTCTGGACGAGACCGCGGACCCGGTCTTCAAGCGGCGACAGATCCCGGGGCAGCCGCACCACCACCTCGCTGAACCGGTGGTTGACGGCGCGAATCTCTACGCCGTAGCGGCCCATCGCGGTCGCAATCTCTCCTGCCCCGAAGCCCGTCATGCTCCGTGCCACGGTCAGGAAGTCCGGCATCTCGCGGCGAATCTCCTCCTTGCTCGTTCGGACGCGTCCGGACGCCGTCCCGCGCGTCAGGCCGCGCCGGCCGCCGCCCGACCCGGAGGCTCGATCGGTGCCGATGTTTCCCCCACCGGCGTTCGATGCGCTCTCGCTGGCCGCGATCGCGCGCGATCTAGGCGCGCACACCGGGGACCGGCTGGCCGGCGTCCGCCAGCCGGACCCGCAGACAATCGTCCTCGGTCTTCGGAGCGGACCCCGGACCGTGGGCCTGTATTGCTCGATTCATCCGCAGGCTGCGCGGATCCATCTCGGCGGCGGCCCCCCCGCCGGCGAACGCCTCGGCCCGTTCGGCCTCATGCTGCGAAGCCGGCTGATCGACGCACGGATCGCGCGCGTCGATCAGCCGGCGCTGGAACGCATTCTCTTCTTGGAGATCGAGACGCTCGACGGTCCGCACACCCTCGTCGCCGAGATCATGGGGCGGCACAGCAATCTGCTCCTTGCCCGGGGGCCGGCCGCCGCCGTGGAAACATCCGGCGACGCGACGGTGGTCGGGGCGCTGAAAATCGTCACCGAGCAGATGTCGCCCCGGCGCCCCGTCCTCCCCGGAAAACCCTACCGGCTCCCGCCTTCCGACCGGCCGCGCGCCGACGCGGTCGATCAGGGCGCCCTCGCCGGCATCCTGGCCGGAGACCGGCCGGTATGGCGCGCCCTGGCGCAGGGCGTGCAGGGACTCGGGCCCGTTCTCGGTCGCGAGGCCGCGCTGCGCGCCGGCCTGGATCCCGACACGCCGGCCGCCCGGGCGGCGGACGCCGCGGCCGCCCTCGCATCGGCCGTCCGCGCCCTCGCCGGCGCGTTCCGCGCGGAGGCGTTCGCGCCCACGCTCTATCTCCGCGGCGGCCGCCCCGCGGCGTTCGCGGCGGTCCCCCTCGACATCTACGCGACACTCGACGCCGTACGGGTCGGCACGATGAGCGAGGCGGTTCGCCGCTACTACGAGGCGGCGGCGTGTACTCCGGTGCTCGATGAGCGGCGGCGCGCGCTCGCGGCCGCGGTCGCCTCCGCGCTGCGGCAGAACCGGCGGGCACTCGAAGCGAATCGCGCGGCGCTCGCCGAAAGCGAAGCCGCCGAACGGTTTCGCGTCATGGGCGAGTTGCTGCTCACGTACGGACGCGAGGCCCGGCCGGGAGCCTCCGCGGTCAGCGTTCCGGATCACACCGCCGGCGGCGCCTCGATCGACATCCCCCTCGATCCGGCGCTCGGACCGGTCGAGAACGCCCAGCGGTACTTCCGCCGCTATGCGAAGGCCCGGGCGGCCGCGCACGCGGTGCCGGCGCGCATCGCGGCCCTCGAGAGCACGATCCTCGCGCTGCGCGAAGCCGCCGTGCAGATCGACACGGCGGGCTCCGCCGACGACCTGTACGAGGTGCACGCCGACCTCGTGGCCCGGCGCCTCCTGCGCCGTCCGCCGCGGACCCGACCGGCGGCGCGCTCCGGACCGCGCCGGTTCGAGACGCCGAGCGGGGGTGTCATCCTCGTAGGCCGCAGCGCCCGGGAGAACGACCACGTCACGTTCCACGCCGCCGGCCCGGAGGATCTGTGGCTGCACGCGCGCGCGGTGCCGGGGGCCCACATCATCCTCAAGACCCCCGGGCCGGCCGGGGAGGCCGACGTGCGGACCGCGGCGGAGATCGCCGCGTACTACAGCGAGGCCCGCCACACGGCCGCGGCGGCGGTCGACTGCGTGCCGCGGAAGCGGGTGCGGAAGGCCCGCGGCGCGCCGCCGGGCGCGGTGATCTACGAAGGAGAACGGACGCTGCGGGTCACACCTGCGCTGCCGGGGCCGCCCCGACTGTCGCGGGGCAGACCGGCCGCGCGTTAGCGCTCACACCGGCTCTTCGATGACGACCTCGTCCACGCCGTCCAGCTCCCGGAGCCGCACGGCCACCTGTTCGCGCGACGACGTCGGCAGATTCTTGCCGACGTAATCCGGGCGAATCGGCAATTCGCGGTGGCCGCGATCGACCAGGACCGCGAGCTGAATGCCCGAGGGCCGGCCGCGGTCGATCAGCGCGGCGATCGCCGCGCGGACGGTGCGGCCGGTGTAGAGGACATCGTCCACCAGCACGATCTGCCGCCCGGCGACCTGAAACGGCAGCCGCGTATCGGCCGCGCCGCCCGGCGCGCGCATGTCCCGATCGTCGCGATACGCGGTCACGTCGAGCGTGCCGACGGGAATCTCCGCGCCTTCCGCCGCCGCGATCGCGGTGGCCAGCCGCTCGGCAAGATGCACCCCGCGGCGTTGGATCCCGACGAGCGACAGGCCGGCCGCGCCCTTGTTGCGCTCGACGATCTCGTGGGCCATGCGCGTGATGGTCCGCCGGATCGTCTCCTGATCCATCACCCGCGCCTTTTCCCGTCGCTCCACGCCGCGCGCCACCTCCGGCCTATGCTTCGCGCCGGACGGAAGGGTCCCCCGCCTCGTTCGCGTCGTGATGCCTACGGCGCGAGCCGGGACGTTCCCCGGCGTGGCCGTTCATGGGCGTCGCATCTTTGGCTCGCGCCGCAGGCCCGGAGGTACGGCTTCCGAAATCGCCGCATCGCTGCGCAGCCGGGCCAGCAGCTGCGCGAGATCCGGCGGCACCGGCGCCGTGCAGACGACCGGCCGCCCGGTCCGCGGATGCACGAACTCGAGCCGGGCGGCGTGCAGGGCCTGCCGCGCCATCTCCGGGGCGC
This sequence comes from bacterium, assembly GCA_035945995.1. NCBI lineage: Bacteria > bacterium. The sequence goes on along the minus strand of DASYZR010000145.1, from coordinate 20,607 downwards.
GCGCGCGGCCGTAGATCGGATCGCCGAGCACCGGGTGGCCGATGTGCGCGAGGTGCACCCGGATCTGATGCGTCCGTCCCGTTTCGAGCCGGCACGCGAGCAGCGTTGCGTCACGGTAGCGCTCGAGGACGGTGTAGTGCGTGACCGCCTGACGGCCCCTCGCGACGACGGCGATCCGCAGGCGCCGCACAGGATGCCGGCCGAGCGGGGCGGCCACGGTGCCGTCGTCGCGGCGCACACGACCGCGCACGACGGCGAGATACGTCCGCCGCGCCGTGTGGGCTTTGAACTGGGACGCGAGTGCCCGGTGCGCCGCATCCGTCTTCGCCACGACAAGCAGCCCGGACGTGTCCTTGTCGAGGCGGTGCACGACGCCCGGACGCAACTCACCGCCGATGCCGGACAGATCGCGCACACGGGCCAGCAGGGCGTTGACGAGCGTCCCGGAGGGATGGCCGGGCGCCGGATGCACCGTCATCCCGGCCGGTTTGTTGACGACGACGAGATCCGCGTCTTCGAGCACGACCTCGATGGGAAGCGCCTCCGGCCGCACGCCGGACGGCACCGGGGCCGGCACCGCCACCTCGACGGCCTGACCCCGCCGCACGCGGAACGCCGGCTTACGCGGCCGGCCGTCAACCCGAACCCGTCCGCCGGACGCGAGTTGCGCGATGCGCGTCCGCGAGAGCGACGGCAGGCGGCCGGCGATGACGACGTCGAGGCGTCGGCCGGCGTCGGCCGCCGCGGCGTCGAAGCGATGGACGGACAACCCGGCCTCCACCGGCCCGCCGGCGGGTACCGCGGACGGCCTAGAGCTGGGGTGCACCGGGCTCGGACGGAACGGACTCCCGATCATCCCCGGCCGAGACCTCCCCCTGGTCGGCGGGACCGGCGGGCCCCTCCGCGGCCGGCCGGCGGCCGAGCGCGAACCACATCACGACCGACAGCACGATGACGATGAGACTCACGATCTGCGCGAGCGTCAACGCTCCGACGACGCGGGGGCTGTCCATGAAAACCTCGACCACCACCCGCGCGATCCCGTAGAGGCCGAGAAACGTCCAAAACACGCGGCCCGGCGCGTGCGGCCGGCCGGCCGCGGACTGCACGATTCCGAAGATGACGAGCGCGGCGACCATCAGATACAACTGCGTCGGGTGACGCGGCTCGCCGAACAGCACGACCGCCCAGGGCACCGCAGTCGCCCGCCCGTAATTGAGCCCGTAGAGGAGCGTCCCGATCATTGCGATCGCGTACCCCAGGGCCAGGCCGGGGGCGGCGGCGTCCGCGAGCCAGTCGAGATCCCAGCCACGCCGCCGGCTGTACAGCCATGCCACGATCGCCCCGCCCACGAGTGCGCCGTAGAAGGCGAGTCCGGCATCCCGCCAGATGGTGAACACGCGGAGCCAATCGGCGGCGAAGTCCCGAAGGTTGACGAGCACATAGCCGATGCGCGCGCCGACGACGCCGCCGATGATCGAGTAGAGGCTGAGATCGAGGACCTCGCCGGCGTCCCAGCGCCACCGGGTGGTCCTTGCCCGGAGCACGAGGATCCCCGCGACAAACGCCACGAGCAGGAACACGCCGAACGAGGACACGGGAAACGGCCCGATCTGGAACAGCACGGGCTTCATCGTTCACCTCCGTTCGATCTCGGAGCTTGCACCGCCGGCCTTGAGCAATGCCAGGACGAGTAGTCCGGCCCCCACGACGATGGCGGAGTCCGCCAAGTTGAACACCGGCCAGACGTGAACGTCGAGGTAATCGATGACGTACCCGAAGCGCAGCCGCTCGACCACATTGGCGGCGGCTCCGCCGGACATGAGCCCGAGCCCCCACCGGACCGCGGCGGTCCGTGGCCAAGCGTTCCTATTGTAGACGGCCACACCGAGCAGGGTCAAGGCGAGGGCCACGATCGCCGCCGGCGGGAGCCCGCGCAGCAGGCTGAACGCCACCCCCGTGTTGTGGAGCAGCGTGAGCGACAGCACACCGGGCACCAGGATGCGTTCGACGCCGGGGGCCAGATGCTGCCGCGCCAGCGCGCCGGCCGCCGTTCCGCCGCCGAAGGCGAGCACGAACCCGGCGAGGACCAAACCGGGCCGGCGATCGGACGTCCTCCCGCGCCCGGCGCCGCGGGTCAGCGCGTTACGCTGCGCAGCCGCTCCTCGTGCTCCTTGCACTTGATGCACAGGCGGGCGTAGGGGATGGCGCGAAGCCGGTTCGCATCGATCGACCGTCCGCAGCCGTCGCACACGCCGTACGTACCGCCGCGGGCCCGCCGCAGCGCGTCCTCCACCATCTGCAACATTCCCTGCACGCTGCTCTCGAGCGCGAGACCCTTCTCCCGCTCGAACGTCTCCGTGGCGACGTCGACGAGGTCGTCATCGTAACTGCCGGACACGTCGGCGACCGGCTTCTCCTCGGTCTTCACCTGGTGCTGCTCCATCTCGGACAACTCCTGGCGAAGCCGCCGGCGCTCGTCCAAGAGGCGCCGCAGGTACGGCTCGAGCCGCGGTCCGGAGAGCCCCCGCGCGCGGGCCGCGCGGGACGGCGCCGCCGGTTCTGCCGGACCGGCCGCCGCGCGCGCGGATCGGCCGACGGATTTCTTGGCCTCCGCCGGAGAGGCGGCCTCCCGACCGGCGCGGGACAGGTCGGAACGCCGGCGCCGGACGGCGCGGGCGGCGGGAGTGCGGCGACCAGGCTTCTTCGCGGAGCGCTTGTCGGGCATTCAATGCCTCCTGACCGGGGCGGGCGACGCCCCGATACTCCCTTGCGAACGCTCTTCCGCTGAGTGATATTCCCCGAGCCCCTCCCGGACCGCGGCGCGCGCCAGGATTTCCGTCCCGTCGAGAATCGGGACCGCTGCGTCGCCGGGATCGAGGAGCAGCGGCAGCTCCGTGCAGCCGAGCACGATCGCCCCGGCGCCGGCGCGGACCAGGTCTGCGGCCGCCCCCCGGACGCGGGCGCGCACCGCGGGACCCGTGTCGCCGGCCTTCACCGACGCGATGGCCTGGGACACCACGCGCTGGCCGGCGGCGTCCGGGAGCAGCACACCGATGCCCCGCCGGGCAAGGGCATGCTCGTAGAGCCGCTGCCGCACCGTCCCCGCCGTCGCCAGCAGCCCGACCGTTGCCGGGGCGGGGCGCAGCGCCGCCGCCGCGGCCGCGACCTCCGCCATCATGTCGAGCACGGGAACCGGCACGGCGCGGCGGATCGCGTCCAGGAATGCGTGCGCGGAGTTGCACGGCATGGCGAGGACCTCCGCCCCCGCCCGCACCAGGCGCTGCGCCGTCTCCACGAGCATGGGCGTCGGATCGGGCCCGCGTCCCTCGATGGCCGCGGTACGATCGGGGATCGCGGCGTTGCTGTCGATGAGCACGTGCAGATGGTTTTGATCGGTCTTCGCGGGCGTGGCCCGCACCAGCCGGAGGTAGAAGTCGGCCGTCGCGAGAGGACCCATCCCGCCGATTACACCGAGCGTGCGCCGCCGCGCGGGTCCCGTCATGGCGTTGCCTCGGGCCGAGTGATTCGCGCGGCGGCCGCGCGATCCTGCTCGCGCGCGATTCCGAGCGTCACCGCGTGCCCGTCGAGGCGCACCGATTTCCGGTGCACGCCGCCGGCGGGGACGCCGGTCTCCGCGCCGACCGCCAGCACCTCGCGGAAAATTGTCTCCCCGTGCGCCCGCAGCACGTCACCGAGCCGGTCGTCGTCGTCGTAATAGAGCGTGATGCGATCCGCGATCTCGAGCCCGGCCTCCTTGCGCATCTGCTGGACCTGATGGATGAGCTCGCGGGCGAGCCCCTCGCGGGCCAGGTCGTCGGTGACGGTCGTGTCGAGGACGACCCACGCGCCGCCCTCCCCGGCCCCGGCATGCGCCTCCCGCCACCGCATGCGCACGTCTACCTCCGCGCGCTCGAGCAGGATCTCGTCGCCCGCCGCGAGCCGCACGCGATACGGCTCGCCCTCGGGCGTCTGCTCGACAAGCGCGGGACCCTGCGAGCGCAGCGCGTCCGCGATCGCGGTGATGCGCCCTCCGAACTTGGGGCCGAGCAGATCGAAGCGCGGCCGCACCTCGAGCCGGCCGAGCTCCGCGAGCGAACCGGCGAAGCGCACGTCGCGCACGTTCAACTCGTCCCGGAGCAGCTCGATCAGCTCGGGACGGCCGGCGATGGACCCGGACCGGTCGAGCAGGGTCGCGAAGGCCAGCGGCTGCCGGACCTTCAGGCGCGCGTCCCCGCGGGCGGCGCGTCCGAGGGACACGAAATGGCGGGTCTGCTGCATCGCCTGCTCCAGGCCGGGATCCCGCGCGCCCGCGTCGGGGCCCGGCATGGCGCAGAGGTGCACGCTCTCGGGGGCGGCGGCGTCGAGCGAGCGGACGAGGTTCTGGTAGAGGGCCTCCGCGAGAAACGGCAGGAACGGCGCCAGCACCTTCGACAGCGCGACCAGCACGCCGTACAACGTCTCGTACGCCGCCTGTTTGTCCGCATCGGCGTCCGACTTCCAGTACCGCCGCCGGCCGCGCCGAACGTACCACAACGACAGGTCGTCCACGAATCGCTCCAGCGGCCGCGCGGCCCCCCCGACGTCGTAGGCATCGAGCCGCTCCCGCACGATCGCGGTGACGTCCGCGAGCCGGGAGAGGATCCACCGGTCGAGCAGCCCCGCGCCAGGCGGAACCTGCCTCCCGCCAGGCGGAATCTGCCTCCCGGCAGGCGGGACCTGTCCCGCGCCAGCGGGAGCCCAGCCGTCGAGATTGGCGTAGGTCACGAAGAACGCGTAGACGTTCCACAGCGGCAGGATGAACCGCCGGCGGACCTCGTCGCCCGGCCCGTAGCCGAAATTGACGTTCTGCGCGGGATTCTGCACGGCGTAGAGCCAGCGGATGACATCCGCGCCCATTCGCTCCGCGGCGTCGTTGAACTCGATCATGTTGCCCCAGGACTTGTGCATTTCCCGGCCCGTCTCGTCGCGCACCATCGCGTGGCCGAGGCAGGTGAGAAACGGCGGTCGGTTCTCGAGCACGGTGCTCATCACGAGCATCGAGTAAAACCAGTTGCGGTACTGCCCGGGAAACGCCTCGGTGATGAAGTCGGCCGGGAACCAGTCGCGCCACGCCGCCGGGTCTTGCCGGTAAAACATCGTCGAGAACGGCACGATCCCGGCGTCGAGCCACGGGTTGCCGACGTCGAGAATGCGTGAGACCACGGTCCCGCAGCGGCGGCAGCGGATCTTCACGGCGTCGATCCACGGCCGGTGCGGAGTGTGGCCGGCGAAGACGTCCCAGCCCTCCACGGCCCGGGCCTTGAGCTCGTCCTCGCCGCCGATCACCTCGAACGTTCCGCACTCACGGCATTCGTAGATTGGCAGCGCGAGGCCCCAGTACCGCTTCTTGCTGATCATCCAGTCGTGCATGTTGCGCAGCCAGTCCAGCTCCCGTTCCAACCCGAACTCGGGAATCCACCGGATCTGGCGGGTCACCGCCATCATAGGCTCGCGCAGCGAATCCATGGCGATGAACCATTCATCGACGAGCCGGAACACCAGCTCGCTCCCGCAGCGCCAGCACATCGGGTAGCGGTGCGTGTGGTCGTCGGCGCGATACAGGAGCCCGCGGCGTTCCAGGTCCTCCCGGATCGGCGCGGCCACGTCGTACACGTGCCGGCCGGCCAGCCAGCCGAAGGGCTCGGTGAACACGCCGAACTCGTCGATCGGCGCGAGCACCGCGAGGTCGAGCTCTTTGCCGAGGGCGAAGTCCTCGGCCCCGCAGCCGGGAGCGATGTGCACCAGCCCCGTCCCCTCCGTGGCGCTCACCTCCGGCCACGGCACGACCCGGTGCGTCACACCCTGCTGCGCCGGCAGATCGTCGAACGGCCCCTCGTACCTCCAGCCCACGAGCGCCGAGCCGGGCATGGCGTCAATAATCTTGGGTTTCGGCTGGCCCGCGAACACAAACTCCACGCGGTCTTGGGCGACGTAGTATATCCCCTTGGGTAACGGACCTCTTTCCTCGCGAACCTTGACGTATGTGAGCTCCGGATGCACCGCCACGGCGACGTTGCTCGTGAGCGTCCACGGTGTCGTGGTCCACACCAGCAGATACTCGCCGGGGCGTCCGGCGATCGGAAGCCGCACGGTCAGGCTGAGGTGGGTGACCTCTTGGTATCCTTCGGTCACGATCTCGTGCTCGGAAATGCCGGTGCTGCACCGCGGGCACCACGGCATGACGTCGTGGCCTTTGTATACGAGGCCCCGTTCCCAGCAGCGCTTGAGGAACAACCAGATGCTGTAGTTGTTTTCGTCAGACATCGTGTAGTACGAATTGTCCCAGTCCATCCAGTAGCCGAGCCGGATGGACTGCTGGGTCTGCACTCCGGCGTACTTCAAGACTCGGGCCTTGCACCGGTCGACGAATTCCGCGATCCCGTACCGCTCGATGTCCCGCTTGCTTTTGAAGCCGAGCTCCTTCTCGACCTCGACTTCCACCCACAAGCCCTGGCAGTCGAACCCGTTCTGGTAGCGCTGCCGGCGGCCGAGCATAGTGTGATAGCGGCAAAAGAGGTCCTTGTACGTCCGGCCCCACGCGTGGTGGACGCCCATCGGGTTGTTGGCCGTGATCGGCCCGTCGAGAAACGACCACCGCTCCGCCGCGTTGCGGTTGCGAGCGAGATACCGGCCGAGGATGCCTTCCCGGGTCCACCACTCGAGGGTTGCCCGCTCCTGAGCCGGGAAATCGGTGCGCGGATCGACTGGCCGAAACGGCATCTCGGTTCCTCCCAAATCATAAGACCCCGTCCCTCAAGGGACGGGGTCGCCGTGGTACCACCCTCGTTCCGGGGCCAGCGCGGCTCCGGCACTCGTTCGGACCGTCCCGCCCTTCGGGAGGCCCGAATATCCCGGTATCGGGGGAAGCCCCCATGGTGGGGGCAGGCCGGCGGAGCCTCGGAGCAGCGTCCTGCTCCTCGACCCCGCACCTCGGGAGGCGATCGGTGCCGCCGGCGCCGTACCGGCTCTCACCGGACCCGTTCGCGTCGTCGCCTCCCGCCAGATCACCTTGCGGCGTCCGCGAGGCGGGCCCGACGGATGCGGGCCATCCGGCTCGCTTTACGGGCCGCGCGGCCGCGGTCCTCCGTCATCGTGTGATGTGCGCGGATTCTAGCACAGGGCCGGTGTGAGCGTCAAATAACGCGCGGCCGCCCTCCCCGGTCTGCGATCGGCGCGCCCGCGTGCCTAGGGCGCGGGGTCGGCCACGGGCTGCGGCGACCGCACCGGACGCGCCGCCGCGGTCCGCGCGTCTGAGCCTACGGCGTGCGCCAACGATGTGACGCCGCGCGACATCCCCTGCTCCGCCGCCCGGCCCGCAAACGCGGGGAGGCCCACGCCGCTGTGCTCGGTCTTCATCCATTCGATCCGTCCGGTGAACACGCTGCGGACGTACCGGTACAGCGCGAGCGGCAGCGTGACAATTTGATGCGTGGCGAAGAGCATGTACCGGGCCGACGTGACCAGGACGGCGGCAGGCGTGCGGACCCGTTCCACGGCGATGCTCGCCACCGTCGAGAGGATGACGATGATCCAGTAATAGGCGTACCAGGGCTGATGCTTCGCCACGGGCAGCGCGTTGAGGACCGACAGCCGGTGCGAGGTGAAGCTGAGCAGCCAGTCCTCCGCGAGCAGAACGTAACTCGCGAGCATCGACAGCGCGAGGACGAGCGAGCCGGACAGAAAGACGAGGAAGTCGAACCGTTTCCGCCACGACACCGGCGCCCGTAGCAGGACGGCGCCGTACTCGAAGAGACAGCCGAGCGAACCCTCGGACCACCGGGTGCGCTGCTGCACGAGGCCGCGCCACGTCGACACGGCCTCCTCCCACACGACGACGTCTTCGCAGTAATGAACGGTCCAGCCGCGGAGCGCGTAGCGCACCGACAGATCGATGTCCTCGGTGAGCGCCTCCTCGTTCCAGCCCCCGACCGCTTCGAGCGCGGCGCGGCGCGTGACGAGTCCGTTGCCGGTCAGGATCACCGCGCCGCCGAGCCGGTGCCGGCTGCGCTGTGTGAGCGTCTGGAAGACGAAATAGTCGTCTTCCTGCGCCCGCATCAGGAAATTTCGCCGGCCGTCGTAGACCAGCTTGCGCGCCTGCACGCCCGCCACCCCCGGCCGGCTGAGGTACGGGACCAGCCGCGCGAGGAAGTCGGGCGCGACGCGCGCGTCGGCGTCGAATACGCAGATCGCGTCCCCGCGCGCGCCGGCGAGGCCCACGTTCAGCGCCACGGCCTTGCCCACGCCGTCCTGGACGGACGGCCGGACGACCGTGAAAGCCAGGCCGCGCTGCAGGTCCTCGAGCACGGCCCCGGTGCGGTCCGTCGACCGGTGATCCACCACGATGAGCTCGAAGGCGGGCCGCCCCGCGTCGTCCCGGTAGTCCAGCGCGCAGAGGCATCGAACGGTGTCGGCGATCACATCCTGTTCGTTGCGCGCCGGGACGATGATGCTGACAAACGGCCGGCCGACCCCCGCGCCGGCGGGCGGGACGCCGGCCGGCGGCGTGCCTTCCCGACGGGGCCAGATCGCCACGGCCATCAACACCGTCCCGTACAGGCCCGTCGCGAAAAAGATCGCCGAGAGCCAGGTCGCGTCGTGCAGCGCGAGCTGCCGCGCGGTAACGGCGGCCCAGACGAGCAGCACGGACACGACGATGGTCTTCCGGCGGAGGGTCCGTTTCATCGCCCGGCCTCCGCCTGTCCCCGTCCCACGGCGTCTCTGGCTGCGCGCAGCGTGACGGGGTACGGCGGGCGCAGCACGCCCGCTTCGGTGACGATGGCCGTGATCAACCGGTGCGGGGTGACGTCGAACGCGGGGTTGCGTACGGCGATCCCGGCGGCTGCCACGCGCGTGCCGGCCAGCATCGTCACTTCGTCGGGAGAACGCTCCTCGATCGGGATCACCGTACCCTCCGGGGTGGCAAGATCGACGGTCGAGAGCGGCGCGGCGATGTAGAAGGGCAGTCCGTGGGCGTGGGCGAGGACCGCGAGCGCGTAGGTGCCGACTTTGTTGGCCGTATCCCCGTTGGCCGCGATGCGATCGGCGCCGACGATGACCGCATCCACCTCGCCTGCCCGCATCAGGGCCGCCGCCGCATTGTCGGTGATGAGCGTCGCCGGAATGCCGGCCTGCACCAGTTCCCAGGCGGTGAGCCGGGCGCCCTGGAGCACCGGCCGGGTTTCGCAGACGATGACGCGAATTCGCCGCCCGTGTTCGTGCGCCCACCGCAGGACGCCGAACGCGGTGCCCCACCCGCCGGTCGCCAGCATGCCGGTGTTGCAGTAGGTGAGGACCCGGGCGCCCTCCGGCAACAGGGCGGCGCCGTGGGCGCCGAGGCGACGGTTGATCTCCACGTCGGCCCGCGCGAGCCTGTGCGCTTCGGCGAGCAGGCGCTCGGCGAGGTGCTGCTCATCCGCCGTCGACTCGGCGAGGGCGAGCTGCCGGTCGATCGCCCAAGCGAGGTTGACAGCCGTCGGACGCGCCGCGCGGAGCCCCGACGCCGCCGCCCGCAGCCGGACAAGACGTGCGCCGCGGGACCCGCCCCCGCTTCCGGCCGCCAGCGCCACGCCGTAGGCCGCGGCGAGACCGATCGCGGGCGCGCCGCGGACGCGGAGGGAGCGGATCGCCTCGGCGACGTCTTCCCACGTCGTGCAGCGGTGGATCCGAACGTCGTGCGGCAGCGCCGTCTGGTCGAGCAGACACAGCGCCCCGCCGTCCCACCACAGGGGGACCTCCGTGCTCATCGCGTGCGGTCTCCGGATCTGGACGTTTTCAAGGGATGGCGGCGCCTCCGCGGAGTTCGCACGGCCGCAGGCGGCCGGTTGTGGCTCCGCCGCCGGACGTCGGGAGACGCAGCACGACACCCGTACCTCCGCCAGTATAGCGAAACACCCTCATCTCGTCCCGGCGTCCGTCCCGCAGGCGGGACACCGGCGGATCAATCGACCGGGAACAGCCCTCCGGATGCCGCCTCCTCGCGGACGTGCTCCGCCGTAATAGAGACGTGGGCGGGGGTGAAGAGGAAGATGTCATCCCCCACGCGGTGCATGTGCCCGTCCAGCGCATAGGCGACGCCGCTCAGAAAGTCGACAACGCGCCGCCCCAGGTCCTTGTGGGCATTCCTGAGGTTGAGCACGATCGGCCGATGCGTCTTGAGGTAATCGGCCGCAGTCTGCGCCTCGTCATATTGCCCCGGCTCGAGGACCACGATCTCAAAGGACCGCTGGGTGTGCAGGCGAAAAATCGGCGCCCGCGACGGCGCGGTCTCGGCCGGTGCTCCTCCTTCCTCGTGCTCGCCGAAGCCCAAGAACTGCCACATCCGTTGCATGACCCGGCTCATGTGTCGCCCTCCGTGTGGGGCGTCCGCTACGGCAGTCGCTGCTGCGTCGCTCTGCTATGTGTGGCTGCGGTCTGCAAATATGGCCCGCCCGACGCGGACCATGGTCGCGCCTTCCTCGACGGCCACCTCGAAATCGTCCGACATGCCCATCGACAGCTCCGGGAGCACGATCCCGGCCTCGTCCCCGACGCGATCACGCAGTTCGCGCAGCGCCCGAAACACCGGGCGCGCCTCTTCCGGATTCGCGACGGCCGGGGCGATGGTCATGAGCCCGCGCAGCCGGAGCGCCGGCAGCGCCGCGGTCCGGCGGACCAGCGCGGCGGTCTCCTCCGGCGCGGCGCCGTGCTTTTGCGGCTCGCGGGCCACGTTGACTTGGACGAGCACGTCGACCGCCCGGCCCTCGCGCTCCGCGCGCCGGCTGAGCTCCTCGGCCAGCGCCTCCGAATCGATCGAGTGAACGACCTCGAACAGACGCACGGCCTCCTTGGCTTTGTTCCGCTGAAGGCTTCCGATCAGGTGCCACGACACTCCCGGCACCGCCGGAATCTTCTTGCGACTCTCCTGGACCCGGTTTTCCCCAAATGCGCGGAGTCCCAGGGCAACCGCATCACGGATGCGGGCCACGGGGACCGTCTTGGTGACGGCGACCAGCAAGACGGCATCCGCCCGACGGCCCGCGCGGTCCGCGGCCGCCGCGATCCGCGCGCGTACGTCCTGCACGTTGGTCGCAAGATCGGCCATGGAAGGCTCACCGGCGGCGCCTGTATTCGACGGGACGGCGTTATTCCCTTTGGGCTCATCCGCACAGCCGGATACACGCTGCCATGCGTCCTGTCACGCGCTCACGCCGATACGAGAAGTATAGATCCGGCTGACACCGCGTGCAGCCCGGGATCGTCTCGATCCGCTCAGCCGGCACCCCGGACGCGCCCAGTTGCGCGCGGATGGCCTCGCGCAGATCAAGGTACCACTTTCCCGGGGCTCCGGGGCGGGACGCCCGCGGCCACCACGGCGCCTCCCCCATTACGCCGGCGACCGTCGCGTCGACTTCGTAGCAGCACCCGCCGACGGCGGGGCCGAGTGCTGCGAGGCACCGGCCAGGATCGCTGTGAAACGCGGTGCGCAGCCGTCCGAGGGCCGCCGGCACGGCGCCGGCGGCCACCCCGCGCCACCCGGCGTGCACCGCGGCGATGGCCGGACGTGCGGGATCGAGAATGACCACGGGGACGCAGTCCGCCGTGTGCACGGCCAGCCACACGTCGGGCGAGTCGGTGACGAGCGCGTCGACGCCCGGCAGGGTGCGGCCGGCGTCGTGCGGGCCGACCAGGGCCACGCCGGCTCCGTGCACCTGCTGCGCTTCGACCAGGCGTCCCGGGACGGCGCCGATCGCGGCCGCGGCGCGCCGGCGGTTGCGGGCCACCGCCGTCCGCACGTCGCCGACGGCGTAGGAGAGGTTGAGGCTCCGGTAGGGACCGCCGCTCACGCCGCCCTGTCGGGTCGTGAACGCCGCCGCGGCGACTCCGGTGGCCAGGAAGGCGCCGGGACGAAGCAACGGCACCCCGCCCCCTTCGCGCCTAGCCCTCATCCGAGGCCCCGGGCGTCACACGAGGCGTTCGCGCACCACCGCGCTCGCGTAATCGAGTGCGGCGACAACGAGCGCGATCATCCATAGGGCGGTCGCCGCCTGCGGCCACTGCAGCAGGTTGATGTACTGCTGGAGCACAAAACCGATCCCGCCGCCGCCTACGAACCCGATCACGGTGCTGAAGCGGACGTTGATGTCCCAACGGTAGATCGTGAAGGCGAGAAACTGCGGCACGATCTGCGGCACGACGGCGTAGCGAATGATCTGCAGGCTGCTCGCGCCGGTCGCCATCACCGCCTCGATCGGCCCCGTGTCGATGCTCTCGATGGCCTCCGAATACAATTTCCCGAGCGAGGCCACGCTGTGCACGCCGAGCGCCAGCACGCCGGCAAACGGGCCGAGCCCGACCCACACCGTGAAGATGATCGCCAGCACGAGGGCCTCGATCGAGCGCGCGAGGTTGAACACCGTGCGGGTGAGCGCGTAGACCGCGCCGCCGGCGGGCAGGTGGCCGGTCAGGTTGCGCGCGCCGAGAAACGACAGGGGCACGGCGAAAATCACCCCCATCGTCGTGCCCATGAGCGCCAGGAAGACCGTCTCGACCATGCGGTCCAGCACCACGAAGAAGGTCTGGCTGAACCGCCAGGGGCCGAGGCCGGTCGTCACCTCGGCGATGATCTGGTTGCGTGTGCCCTGGACGTCCGGTGCCACGACGGCGGCGGTGAACCGGCCCCCGGCGTCGGTGCGGAATCCCGCGAGCTGCTGGCGCTGGCCGATCTGATTTTCCCACCACAGCACGCCCTCGCGGCCCGGCGCAAAGCCCTCGCCGCGCACCATCACACGGTCCCCGATCGCGCCGGATCGTCGCGACAGCCCGAGGGAGGGTCCGCCCGGCGGGACCGCGGGCCCGGACGGCGGTTCCGCCCCGCCGTAATCGAAGCCCGCGGCGGCGCGCTCGAGCACCGGCTCCCGCGCCGCGACGTCGGGGGTGGCGAGGGCCGAGACGAACGGCCGGATCAGGCGCGCGCCGCGCCACAGCTCGCCGAGCTGAATCTGCGTGACGTGCCAACCGTACGCGTACACGAGTACTGCGATCACGAACCCGGCGTAGGCGCGCCAGGACCGATACCACGGCACCGGTGTGGCCGGTGTCATGTGATCTCGACCTCTTCAGCCTGCTCGCCGTAGATGGCGCGAAAGCGCGCCTCGTCGATGTCGGCGGGCCGGCCGTCGAAGACGACCCGGCCCGCCTTGAGCGCGAGAATGCGCGTGCCGTAGCGCCGGGCCAGACTCAAGAAATGCAGGCTGCACAGCACGGTGATGCCGTCCTTGCGGTTGAGCTCTTCGAGGTACTTCAGGATCGAATGCGACAAGGCCGGGTCGAGACTCGCCACCGGTTCGTCGGCGAGGATCAACCGGGGCTCCTGCATCAACGCCCGCGCGATGCCCACGCGCTGCTGCTGGCCGCCGGACAGGGAGGCGGCCCGCGTGAACGCCTTGTCCGCGATGCCGACCCGCTCGAGGCTGCGCATCCCCTGCTCGACCACCGAGGCGGGGAAGTAGTTGACCAGCGCCCAGGCCGGCGCCACGTAGCCGAGCCGTCCGGCCAGGACGTTTGTCAGCACGGAAGCCCGGCGGACGAGATTGAACTGCTGAAAGATCATGCCGACGCCGCGGCGGATCTCGCGCAGCTCCTCACGGGCGGCCGCGGTCACGTCCCGGCCGTTCAGCACCACGCGGCCGGAGGTCGGCGTGACCAGACGGTTGATGCAGCGAAGCAGCGTGGACTTGCCCGACCCCGACAGGCCGATGATGACCAGAAATTCGCCCGCGGCGACCTCGAACGAGACGTCCGTGAGCGCCGCCGTGCCGTCCTCGTACACCTTGGTTAAATGCTCGAGACGCAGGATGGGCTCGGTCACTGGATGCCCGCGGAGCCGCCCCCGGAGGAGAATCCGTCCCCGCCGCCGCCGGGCGTGACGGCGCGAACGGGGACCGCTACGGCGTCAGACCCACGTATCGCTGCACGTCCCGCACCGGGTCAAAGAACGCGTCGAGGTTCGCGGCGTGGATCTTGTACTTGGTCACGAGCAGATTGTAATCCGCCAGCGCCTCGATCTCGTACAGCGACTTGAGCGCGTCGAGTCCGGCCGGGGTCTGTGAGAACCGGAGCAGGGCGTTGGTGACCTTCGCTTTGACGTCCTCGGGGAGCCCCCTCCGGACGCTGACCGTGTCGTTCGGGATCGGATCCGACTTCCACACCACCTTCACCTTCTGCATCACGTCGGGCAGGCTCTTCTGCACCGTGGCCCGCGCGTCTTCGAACACGGACCCCGCGTCCACGCGGCCTTGGTAGACGGCGAGGACCACGTTGTTGTGTGAGCCGGCAAAGACCGTCTGGCCGAAAAACGTCTGCGGATCGTAGCCGGCCTTCTTCAGCCCGGCGACCGGGAAGAGGTAGCCCGAGGTGCTCGCGGGATCCACGTAGGCGAAGCGCTTGCCGCGCAGATCGGCGAGCCCGTTGATGCCGGAATTGGACTGCGTGATGATCTCCGCCCTGTAGTACGGCAGACCGAATCGGACCGTGACCAGCCGCACCTCGACGCCATATTTCTGGTGGGCGATCACGTACGAGAACGTGTTCAGCCAGCCGATGTCGGCCCGGTTGGCGCCCATCGCCTCGATGACCCCGGCATAACTCGTCGCCACAAAGGTCTGGAACTGGTACCCGGTCGCCATCTCGAGCAGATGCGCGATGCGGTTGCCCGATTCGAGGATCGTCCGCGCTTCCCCGGACGGCACGAACGCCATCACCAGCTTGGTTTGGGCGGGAACCGGGGCCGGCGCGGCGACCGCGACGCCGAGCGCAAGCGCGGCGGCGAGCCCCAGAGCAGCAAGACGACGACTCATGTACGTGCCTCCTTGAGGCGGCGGTGTACGCCACGCGTCACGATTGCCTGGGCGGCGCACAGAGTTTCTTGCGCCGTGGAGGCTTCTCCTCCAGGACTCGCCCGGCCGGCGTGCGAAGTACGGCGCGATGGCGCACGGCACCCCGGCGGTTCCACGGCGACGGCTTGTGCTGCTGCTGGCGGGCGCCGCCGGCTGCCTCGATGCCGTCGGCTATCTGATGCTCGGCCTCTTTACGGCGAATATGACGGGCAATACCATTCTCTTGGGGCTGTCCATCGGCCGGGCGGCGTGGGCCCAAGCCCTGCATGACGCCGTGGCGATCGCGGCGTTTGTCGCCGGCGCCGGCGCCGGGACCGCGGCCATGCGGGGCGGGCGGTCCTCATCGGGACTCGGCCTCGAGGCGGCCGTGCTGGCCGCGGCGATGGCGGCATGGGCGCTCTTCGGCGCGCCGCGCGGGCACGTCGGCGACCCCGCGGCCTACTGGTTGATCGCGCTGCTCTCGGCGGCGATGGGGATCCAGAGCGCGGCGGTGCGGCGCGTCGGCGAGCAGCGGGTCGCCACCACATACGTGACGGGGACGCTCACCAGCCTCGCGACCGACACGGCCGGCGACCTGCTCGACCGGTGGAACGCGCGCGCGGCGGCCGCATTGGGCGGCCCGGCGCCGGCCGTCCCGCGCCCGGCGGGAGGGCCGCCGGGCACCGCGCTCATGACGGGCCTGTGGGCCGTCTACCTCTTCGGCGCGCTCGTGGGCGGTTTCGCGGAATACCGATGGTCGATGCGGGCGGTGGCGGCGCCGCTCGTCGCGCTCATCGCGGTTATCATTGCGGACGCGTGGCACCGCGAGAAGGAGGATACGGAACGATGAGCGCAGCCCCCGCACGCGGAACGGGCGGCACGGCAGGAGGCCGCCCGGAGGCGGCCGGAGATCCCGCGCCAGACGGGGCACGGCCGGACACGGCGCGTCAGGCGCCGCGTCCGGGCGGCGACATCCGGGTGGAAACGGACTCCCTCGGGGAGGTGCGGGTCCCCGCCGCCCGCCTCTGGGGCGCCCAAACGCAGCGATCGATCGAGAACTTTCCGATTGGGGTCGACCGGTTTCGGATGGGCCGGCCCGTGATCCGCGCCCTGGGTCTGTTGAAGAAGGGCTGCGCGCTCGCCAACCTCGAGCTCGGGCAGCTGCCCGCGGACAAGGTCGAACTCATCGTGCGCGCGGCCGACGACGTCGTGAGCGGCGCGCTCGACGACGAGTTTCCGCTCGTCGTGTTCCAGACCGGTTCGGGCACGCAGTCCAACATGAACGCGAACGAGGTGATCGCCAACCGCGCGATTCAACTCGCGGGCGGGGTGATCGGCTCGAAAAAGCCGATTCACCCGAACGACGACGTCAACCGGAGCCAGTCGTCGAACGACACCTTCCCCACGGCGATGCACATCGCCACGGCGGAACAGGTCGAAGACGTTCTGCTCCCGGCCGTCGCCGGACTGCGCGACGTGCTGGCCGAGAAGGCATCCGCCTACGCCGCCGTCGTGATGATCGGCCGCACGCACCTGCAGGACGCCACCCCGATCACGCTCGGCCAGGTCCTCTCGGGCTGGGTCGCGCAGCTGGACGATGCGCGCTCGACGATCCGGTGTGCGCTGCCGGGGGTCTACGAACTGGCCATCGGCGGGACCGCCGTCGGCACCGGCCTCAACGCCCCCGCCCGCTTCGGCGAGGTGGCCGCGCGCAAGATCGCCGGCCTGACCGGCCGGGCCTTCGTCTCCGCGCCGAACAAGTTCGCCGCCCTCTCGGCGCACGAGGCGATGGTGAACGTCAGCGCATCGCTGCGCACGCTGGCCGCCTCACTCATGAAGATCGCCAACGACGTGCGCTGGTACGCGTCGGGGCCCCGCGCGGGGCTCGGCGAACTGCTGATCCCGGAGAACGAGCCGGGGTCGTCGATCATGCCCGGCAAGATCAATCCCACGCAGAGCGAAGCGCTGACTATGGTGTGCGTGCAGGTCTACGGCAACGACCACGCCGTCGCATTCGCCGATTCGCAGGGCAACTTCCAGTTGAACGTGTTCAAGCCCGTGATGCTCCACAACGTCCTCGAGTCGGCGGCGCTGCTGGCCGACGGCTGCCGCTCGTTCACCGTGCACTGCGCCGCGGGCATCGAGCCCAACGAGGCGCGCATCCGCGAGCACGTCGAGCAGTCGCTCATGCTGGTCACGGCGTTGAGCCCCCACATCGGCTACGAGAAGGCGGCCAAGATCGCGCTCAGAGCCCACCACGAGAACACGAGCCTGCGCGAGGCCGCGCTGGCCCTCGGCTTCGTGACGGGAGAGCAGTTCGATCGGTGGGTGCGGCCGGAAGACATGACGCATCCCATGGAGGGCTGAGGGAGCCCATGGACCTCTTTGACGCGGTGCGCACGATCCTGGCGGTGCGCAGCTACCGCGACGCGCCTGTGCCGCCGGACGTCGTGCGGCGGATCGTCGACGCGGGACGCCTCACCGGCAGCAGCCAGAACGGCCAGCCGTGGCATTTCATCGTCGTGGAGAATCGGGACACCCTCCGCCGGCTCGGCGCCCTCGCGAGGTACGGCCCGTACATCGCGCAGGCGCCGCTGGCGGTGGCCGTCGCCGTCGAGCGGGCATCGAAGTTCGGCGTCTCCGACGGCAGCCGCGCGATTCAGTCGATGATGCTCACGGCGTGGTCGGAGGGCATCGGCTCCAACTGGGTCGGCTTCCTCGGCATGCGGGAGATCAAATCCCTGCTCGGCATCCCGGACGAGTTCGAGCTACTCGCGGTCGTGCCGTTCGGCTACCCGGCCCGGCCGGGCGGCCGGGGGAAGAAACAGCGGAAGGCGCTCGACGAGGTCGCGAGCCGGGAACGGTTCGGACAGCCCTGGAAGAACGGAGCGCCCGGGGTCGGCGCGGCGGGAGCGCGCCGGGCTACGGCCGAGTCTTCGGACCGCGGACGTGGGCGAGCGCGGGTTCCACATCCGCCTCGACCGTGATGATGGTGGGAATCTGGCTCAACTCGATGACCCGGCGCACAAACGACGCGGCCGCGGCCACGACGGCCAGGCGTTGCCGGCGGCTCCGCAGCCGGTCGGCCAGCTCCACGAGGAGATGCACGCCGGAGCTGTCCATGTAGGTGGCGCCTGAGAGATCCAGCACCAGGCCGACCGCCGTATTCGGGACGTGCTGCAGGATCTTGTTCTGCAGCTCCGGGACGTTGGCGAGATCGACCTCGCCCTCAAGCGCCACGATCGGGACCCCGTCGTCCGTCCGGTGCCGGACCTGCGCCCACGGCGTCACGCCCGCACCTCCGGCCGGACCCGCCGCCGCAACCTGACGGTGGTGCCGTCGGAACGCCGGTCGACCTCCACCGCGTCCATCAACCCCCGCATCAGGGTGAAGCCGAAGCCGTTGTGGCCGGGGCGCGGTGGCCGCCATTGCCCTTGGTCGCGCACGAGGATCACGACGTCGTCGTCCTCGCGGGCGGCCTCGAAGGAAAAGTGCGCATCCGCGGCGTTGTAGGCGTGCTCGATGGCGTTGTTGCACGCCTCGCCCGAGGCCGCGACGATCTCCTCCCGGCGGCGCGGGTCCACGTCCAGCACGGTGAGCCACCGCCAGAGGCTCCGCCGGACCACCTGCGCAGACTCCGGGACCGCCGGCACCCGCAGGCTCAGGGCCCGATCCGCGGCCGGCTCGAGCGACACGACGAGCACGGCCACGTCGTCCTCGAGCGCGCGCCCGGCCGTCTGCGCAGACACGATGCGCTCGACAAGAAATTCCGCCGAGGCCCCCCGCGCCTGTTCTGCGGTCGCCTGCAGCCGGGCGAGCCCCTCATCGATGGTGCGCCGGGCGCGGTCTTCTACCAGTCCGTCGGTGTACAGGACGATCGTGGATCCCTCCGGGACCGTGGCCGTGAACTCACGGTACGGCACGGGCAGCCGGTAGAGGGCCGGGGACGCCCCGCCCAAGAATTCCGCCCGGCCGTGAGGGCCGATGACCAGCGGCGGCATGTGCCCGGCGTTCGCATAGGTCAGCGTCCTCGTTGTCGGGTCGAGCACGAGATAGACGAGGGTGGCGCTCTCGCCGCGCTCGAGGAGGCCGTTCAGCCTGCGCACCACCTCTTCGGGCGAGGAGACCTCCGCCGCATAGGCCCGCAGCGCGTTGCGGAGCCGGCCCATGACCGAGGCCGCGGGGATGCCGTGGCCCACGACGTCGCCGATGACCAGCGCGAGCCGGCCGTCCGCCAGCGCCAGCGCGTCGTACCAGTCGCCGCCGACCCGCGCCTCCGGACCTGCGGGCAGATAGCGCGCCGCGATCTGGATCCCAGGCACCTCGGGCAGCCCGGCCGGCAGCAGGCTCCGCTGCAGCGTCTCGGCGACCCGGCGTTCGCGCTCGTACAGCCGGGCCCGTTCCAGAGCCTGGGCGCATTGGCCGGCGAGGGTCGCAATGAAGCCTCGTTCCTCTTCATCCAGGGACCGATGCGACGCGAAGGCCATCGACATGACGCCCAGCATCCGGGTGCCGATGACGAGCGGGAGCACGGCCCGCGGCCCTGCAAACGGCTGGAACGCCGCGGGCACCGCCGCCGGAAACCCTGCCTGCTGCGCATCCGCCGACTCCAAGAAGATCGGCTCGCCGCGCCGGACGACCTCGGCCAAGACGGCCTGGACCGGCAGCGGCGCGCGCAGCCACGTATCGACGGTGGACGTCGGATACCCGACGGCGCGGAGGAGGTCCAGGGTCTCGCCGTCGGGGCTGAGGAGCGAGACGGAACCAGCGGCCGCGCCGACGGCCTCGGTGCCTTGCTCCAAGATCACCTCGGCGACCCGGGTGACCGTCAGGGCCTCGGAGAGCGCGGCCGTGACGCGCTGCAGCCGCGCCGTCCGCGCCGCCGTGCGCTCGGCGTCCCGCCGGGCGGTCCGTTCCGCTTCGATGAGCCGCGCGTTTTGGATGGCCGCCCCGGCGCGGTCCGCGATCAGCGACGCGAGCCGCAGGTCCTCGTCGTCCCAGTGCCGCGACGCCACCGTGCCGATGTTGAGCAGGCCGATCGGCCGGTCCGCGACGTAGATCGGCACGGCCAGGACCGCGAGCATGCCGAGGTGCGTAAACGCCGCGGCCGCCGCGGGCATCTCCCGCGTCAACCCCTGCGCGGCCGGGTCGTCACGCTCGAACGCCACCGGCCCGCGCTGCTCCAAGACGGCTCGGATCGTGGGGTCGTCGACGCGCAGGGGCGAGGCCTCGACGACCTCCCGGAAGCGCGCCACCTTCTGCGGGTCCCAATGACAGACCGCCTCGAACCGCAGATGGGGCTCGCCCGGCGCGATGCTTGCGATCGAGGACCATTCGCCCAGCAATTCGGTGCACCGGCGCGCGATCTCCGAAAACAGCGCCGCCGGCTCGCGGTAGCGGCTGAAGTCCATCGTGAACCGCTCGAGAAACTCCGCGTACCGCTGCCGCCGCGCGCGCTGGGCCTCATCGGCGCGGCGGGTGGTGATATCGCGGCAGGTAACGACGATCGCGCCGACCGCGGGATCGTGCAGCAGATTCTTGCGGATCGACTCGATCCACCGCCAGGAGCCGTCTTTGTGCCTGGCCCGAAGCCGGACCGTCGTCTGACTGCCGGGGGCCGCGACCATGGCCTCGTACTCCGCCACGGCGCGCCGCACATCGTCGGGATGATGAAACTCGAAGACCTTGCGGCCGCCGAGCTCGGCGGCCTCTA
>DASYZR010000144.1 GCA_035945995.1 bacterium | reverse complement strand
GGCTTTCGTTGGGGAGATCACGAAGGAACTCGGCGACACCGGCCGGGTCCCCGCGCCGACCGTGCGCGCGGAGGCGGCGGCCGCACGACGGTGACCACCGATGGCGAAACCCGCACCCCAGGCGCTTCGTGTTCTTGCGGCCGACGGACTGAATGCGCTCTTCGACGCCTTACGCCGCCGAGGGTACCGCCTCGTCGGTCCCACCCCGCGCGACGGGGCGATCGTCTACGATGAGATCGCCTCTGCGGCGGACCTTCCCGCCGGCTGGACCGATGTCCAGGACGGCGGCACCTACCGGCTCGCGCGCCGGGACGATCAGGCGCTCTTCGGTTACGCCGTCGGTCCGCACTCGTGGAAGCGGTTCCTCTTCCCTGCCTCAACTCGCCTGTGGTCGGCGCGCCGCAACGGGGACGGCTTCGACGTCGACGCGACGCAGGAAGACCCGCCGCCGTACGCGTTCATCGGCGTCCGCGCGTGCGAACTGCATGCGATCGCTGTCCAGGACCGTGTGTTCCTCAAAGGCCCCCACGTGGACCCCACGTACAAAGCGCGGCGGCAGCGCGCGTTCATCGTCGCGGTGAACTGCGGCCAGGCCGGCGGAACGTGCTTCTGTGTCTCCATGAAGACGGGGCCTCGGGCCACCGCCGGGTTCGATCTGGCCCTCACGGAGACTCTCGAGGACGGGCGGCACGAGTTCATCGTCGAGACCGGCACGGACCGGGGCGCCGACGTGCTTCGTGAGGTGCCGCTCCGGGACGGTCCGCCGGACGCCGCGGCGGCAATCGATCGAACCGTGGCCCGCGCGGCGGCGCAGATGGGCCGGACGATGGACACGACCGGGATCAAGGAGTTGCTCTACCGGAACCTCGACCATCCCCGCTGGGACCACGTCGCCGCCCGCTGCCTCACGTGCGCCAACTGCACGATGGTTTGTCCCACCTGCTTCTGCAGCTCGGTCGAGGACACCACCGACCTCACCGGCGAGCACGCGGAGCGGTGGCGCCGGTGGGACTCGTGCTTCACGATGGATTTTTCCTACATTCACGGCGGCAACGTGCGGAGCTCCGCGAAGTCTCGATACCGGCAGTGGATGACGCACAAGCTCGCCACCTGGATCGACCAGTTTGGCACTTCGGGCTGCGTGGGCTGCGGACGCTGCATCACCTGGTGCCCCGTCGGCATCGACATTACCGAGGAGGTCCGCGCGATCCGCGAGAGCGAGCCGCCGCCCCCCGGCGGTGACACGTCGGGCGTTGGTGATCCGGGCGGCAAAGGAGCGTAAGACGGCGCCCGCCGACGCGTCGTGAAGGGAGGACCGGGATGCGTGACCTGGCGGACATTCTGGCCGGCCATCCGTTCTTCCGCGGGCTACCGTCCGACGACGTCCAGCTCATCGCCGGATGCGGCTCGAACGTCCACTACGCCGAGAACGACGTCATCTTTCGCGAGGGCGATCCCGCGGACCACTTCTATCTGCTCCGCCACGGGCGCGTGGCGCTGGAGATCGCTTCGCCGGACCGCGGACCGCTCACGGTGCTGACGCTCGGCGCAGGCGACGTGCTCGGCTGGTCCTGGCTGGTGCCGCCCTACCGCATGTCGTGCGATGCGCGCGCGCTCGAGCTCGTCCGGGCGACGGAGTTCGACGGTGCCTGCATCCGCCGGAAATGCGAAGAGGATCCCCGCCTCGGCTACGAGCTGCTGAAGCGGTTCGCCATGGTGTTCGGGCAGCGGCTGCGGACGGCCCGTTTACAAGTGCTCGATGTCTACGGCACCCGTGTGTGACGCGCAGCCGGACCCGATGGCGCCCGCACCGTACCGGGTGCGGCGCGTGGTGCGCGACACGCACGACACCGTGACGCTCGAGCTCGCGGCCGACGAGGGGACGGCATTCGCGCCCGGGCAGTTCAACATGCTCTACGTGTTCGGGCTCGGCGAAGTCCCGATCTCGATCAGCGGCGACCCGGCGAAACCAGGCGTGCTCACACACACGGTCCGGGCGGTCGGGGCGGTCACCCGCGCGCTTCGCGGCCTGCGCCGCGGCGGGGTGGTCGGTCTCCGCGGTCCCTTCGGCAGCGCCTGGCCGCTGGACCAGGCGGCCGGACGCGACGTCGTGGTCATGGCCGGCGGGATCGGCCTCGCGCCCCTGCGCCCGGCCGTCTACCACCTGCTCGCGCATCGCGACCGGTACGGACGGGTGGTGGTGCTGTACGGCGCCCGGACGCCGGCCGATCTCTTGTACACGCGCGAGCTGGCGCGGTGGCGCGGCCGCTTCGACGTGCAGATCGAGGTGACCGTCGACGCGGCGCCGGTGCCGGCAACGGCTGGCCGCGCGTGGCGCGGCCACGTCGGGGTCGCGGGCACGCTCCTCCCCCTCGCGGAGTTCGAACCGTCCGACGCGGTGGCGCTCGTGTGCGGGCCCGAGGTCATGATGCGCTTTGCGATCGCGGACCTGCGGCACCGCGGCCTGGCCCCCGAGCAGATCTACCTGTCCATGGAACGCAACATGCGGTGCGCGATCGGGCTGTGCGGCCACTGCCAGTTCGGACCGGCCTTCGTTTGCAAGGACGGGCCGGTGTTCCGCTACGATCGTCTCGCGCCGTTTCTCGGGGTGCGGGAGTTCTGATGACGGGCCGGCGGCGAACGACCTCGGGGGGACGGAGCGGCCGGCCGACGCTCGCGGTCTGGAAGTTCGCGTCCTGCGACGGCTGCCAGTTGAGCCTCCTGTCGTGCGAAGACGAGCTGCTCGCGCTCGCGGGCCGAATCGAGATCGCGTACTTCCTCGAGGCGTCGCGCGGCACGGTCGGCGGCCCGTACGATGTGTCGCTCGTCGAAGGCTCCATCACGACGGCGGACGACGCGGAGCGGATCCGGCGTGTGCGCCGCGCGTCGCGGTATCTCGTCACGATCGGCGCCTGCGCCACCGCCGGCGGAATCCAGGCGCTGCGCAACTTCCAGAACGTCCAGGAATTTCTTCAGGCCGTCTACGCGAAGCCGGAGTACATTCAGACCCTGGCCACCTCGACGCCGATCTCGGCGCACGTCAAGGTGGATTTCGAGCTCCAGGGATGTCCGATCAACAAGGTCCAGCTCCTGGAGGTCTTGAGCGCGTACCTGCGCGGACGGTCTCCCGGCATCCGGAACCATAGCGTGTGCGTGGAGTGCAAGCGCCGCGGGACTGTGTGCGTCATCGTGGCGCGCGGGACGCCGTGTCTCGGTCCGGTCACGCACGCGGGGTGCGGGGCGATCTGTCCGGCGTATGACCGGGGATGTTACGGCTGCTACGGACCGATGGAGAGCCCGAACACGGCGGCGCTCTCCGGCTGGTGGCGGCGTCTCGGCGTCCCGGAACCGGCGATCGCCCTCGCCTACCGCGGCATCAACGGGTATACCAGCGCCTTCCGCATCGCGGCCGAGGCAACGGGCGCGGGCGGACCCAACCGTCCGGCCTCGCCGGAGGCCGGGAAGGACAAGCCCCATGCCGGCTGAACGCCGCTCGGGCCGTCTGCGCACCATCAAGGTGGACGCCCTGGCCAGGGTGGAGGGTGAGGGCGCGCTCTACGTGCGGACCTCGCGCGGCCGCGTGACCGACGTCCGCCTCCGGATCTACGAGCCGCCGCGCTTCTTCGAAGCCTTCCTGCGCGGGCGCGCGTTCACAGAAGCACCGGACATCACGGCCCGCATCTGCGGCATCTGTCCCGTCGCCTATCAGATGAGCGCCTGCCGGGCGATGGAGGACGCGTGCGGCGTGCGGGTGGACGAACAAGTGCGGGCGCTGCGCCGCCTCCTGTACTGCGGCGAGTGGATCCAGAGCCACGCGCTCCACGTGTACATGCTGCACGCGCCCGACTTTCTCGGGTACGGGAGCATCGTCGAGATGGCCGGCGACCACCTCGAAGCCGTGCAGCGCGGGCTCGCCCTGAAGCAAACCGGCAACGAGCTCATGCGCCTGCTCGGCGGCCGCGAGGTGCACCCGATCAACGTGCGGGTGGGCGGATTCTACCGCGTGCCGTCCCGGGCGGAACTGAGCGGGATCGCGGACCGGCTCCGGCGGGCCCGGGACGCGGCGGTCGAGACGGTCCGCTGGGTCGCCGGCTTCGACTTTCCGGAGTTCGAACAGCCCTACGAGTTCGTCGCCCTGCGCCGGCCGGGCGAGTACCCGATCGACGACGGCCGGATCGCCAGCAGCGGCGGACTCGACATCCCGGTTGCCGAGTTCGGCGACCACTTCGTCGAGGAGCAGGTCCCGCACTCACACGCCCTGCACTCGCGCCTCCGGGCCCGGGGCGCCTACTTGGCGGGTCCGCTCGCCCGCTATAACCTCAACTTCGACGCCCTCTCCCCCCTGGCCCAGGAGGCCGCGCGCAAGGCCGGCCTCGGGCCGGCGTGCCGGAACCCGTTCCAGAGTATTATCGTCCGTGGCGTCGAGCTGGTGTACGCCTGCGACGAGGCGCTGCGGCTCATCGACGAGTACGAGGTGCCTGCGCGGCCGTTCGTTGACGTACCGGCCCGCGCGGCGACCGGGCACGGGTGCACCGAGGCGCCACGCGGCATCCTCTATCACCGGTACACGATCGACAAGGGCGGGACGATCCTCGACGCGCGGATCGTCCCCCCGACGTCGCAGAACCAGGCGCAGATCGAAGCCGACCTCCGGAACGTCGTCCAGCAGTCGCTCGCGCTGGCGGACGACCGGCTCACCCTGCGCTGCGAGCAGGCGGTTCGCAACTACGACCCGTGCATCTCGTGCGCGACCCACTTTCTCCGGCTCCACATCGACCGTGGTTAGCGCGAGGGCGGCGGTGCCGGTGCTCGTGATCGGGGTCGGCAACGAGTACCGCCGCGACGACGGTGCCGGGCTCGCGGCCGCCCGGCGACTCGGCGCGGCCGCGGGCGTGCCGGTGATGCTGCACGACGGGCGGGACGGGACCGCGTTGCTCGACGCGTGGCGGGGAGCCGAAACGGTGATTCTGTTCGACGCCGCACAGTCCGGAGCCGCCGCCGGGACGATGCACCGCCTGGACGCCGGCGGAGAAGACGAGCCGTCGGAGGTCCGCCGGGGTCTGGGCGCCGGTCACGCGCCCGGCGCTTCGACGCACGGGCTCGGCGTGGCGGAGGCGATCGCGCTCGCACGCGCGCTCCGATGCCTGCCCCGGCGGCTCATCATCATCGGGATCGAGGGGTCACGCTTCGATGACGGTGTCGGCCTGTCGCACGCCGTTGAACGGGGCATGGACGAGGCCGTGGCCCTCGGGCTCCACGAGATTCCGGAGGCGTACTTCGATGTGCGTCGCGCTGCCCGGTAGGGTCCTCGACATCACCGACCCTGAGGCCCGCACGGCGCGGGTCGACGTCCGTGGGACGCCCCGGACGATCCTCCTCGGCCTGCTCGACGTGCAACCCGGCGACTGGGTCCTCGTGAGCCTGGGGTTGGCGGTCGAGCGGATCTCGGCGGCCGACGCGGCTGCGACACTGCGGCTCCTCGACGAACTCGAAACCACGGCGCTCGAGGCAACGGCGCCGGACGTGGTACGGGAAGCCGGCTCATGAGCCGCGACGGGGCGCTCCTGGCCGCGCGGTTCAGCTTCATGCCGAACCGCCTCGGCTACTGCGGTCCCGAAGAAAACCGGACGATGCTCGAGTATCTCGGCGACGAGCACGGCGACCGGGGGCTCGAGCAGATCCTGACGCGCTTCGCCGGCGCGTTCCCCTACTACACGTTCATCGCCGCCGCCAACGGCATCCCCGACCCCTTTGACGTGCGTGTGATCGAAGCATACTGGCTCGGCAACGCCCTGCTGGCGCGCGTCGAAGCCGCGGACCTGTGGCGGCATCTCGAAGAGCGGTTCAGCGGGCGGTTTCCCGCACCGCTCCTGCGCTCCGTCCTGGGCCAGGCGCCGGCGGGCGCCCGGCCCCATCACAACTTCCACGTCTTCAGCATGCCCGTGCGGACAGGCCACCGGGAAACGTCCCACAGCCTCGCCACGATGGACGCGTGCCGGATCAGCTGGGGACGGGTGATCGCCGAGCACGGCGACGCGCTCCTGGTGGAACGCCGCCCGCTCACCCTCGTGGAAGACGACATCGTCTTGGGCGCGCCCGAACCCCGCAGCGTGCTGCGGCGATTCGACGGTGAGACGCTGCTCGCCGGAGTCCGCCCCGGAGACGTGGTCGCCGTGCACTGGGGATGCGCGTGTCACCGGCTCACGGCCGGGCAGCATCGGTATCTCGTCCACTACACCCGGCATCACCTGGCGCTGGCCAACCGGGGGCGGCGGGGACTCGAGCTCCCCGTGGGGGTCTGACCACCGTGCACGAACTGTCGATCGCCGTGCGCCTGGTGGATCTCGCCGCCGAGCGGGCCGCGGAACTCGGAGGCGCGGGCCCCGCGGGGATTCGGGTCGACGCCGTGCACGTCCGGCTCGGCGCACTCGCCGGCGTGGCCGAGGAGGCGCTGCGGTTCTCGTTCGAGGTGGCCTGCCGCGGCACGCCGCTCGACGGAGCCCGGCTCGTCGTCGAGCGCGTCCCGGTCGCCGTGTCGTGCGCGGCGTGCGGGGCCGAACGCGTCCTGGATGACCCGTTCCGGTTCCGGTGCCCGGTCTGCGGCGGACCCGCGACCGGCGTGGTCCGCGGCCGGGAGATCGAGTTGACGGCCCTGGAGGTCGAGGAGCATGTCGCCGCGCATCGTTGAAGTTCGCCGGAACGTACTGGCCAAGAACGACGCGCTGGCCGGGCGGTTGCGGCAGGCGTTTGCCGGCGCCGGGGTCTGCGCGGTCGGTTTGGTCTCGAGTCCCGGCGCGGGCAAGACCGTCTTGCTCGGCGAAACCCTGCGGCGGTTGCGGACGCGTTACCGCGTCGCCGCGCTCGTCGGCGACCTCGCCACCGACAACGACGCGGTGCGCCTCAGGGAGAGCGGTGCGCCGGTGCGGCAGATCACGACCGGCACGGTCTGCCATCTCGACGCGGAGATGGTCGGCCGGGCGCTCGAGGGCTGGGACCTGGCCGAGTTCGACTTCCTGTTCATCGAGAACGTCGGCAACCTCGTCTGCCCCGCGGCCTACGACCTCGGCGAGGACCTGCGGGCCGTGCTGCTCTCCGTCACCGAGGGGGAAGACAAGCCCCTGAAATATCCGACGATCTTCAACGTCGCCGACCTGGCCGTCATCACCAAGACGGACTTGGCCGAGGCCGCCGGGTACGACGAGGCGCTGGCCCGCCGGCATGTCGACGCCGTGCGCCCGGGGCTCGAGGTGTTTCGGGTCTCGGCGAAATCGGGCGAAGGCCTGCCGGCCTGGCTCGCCCGCCTGGAGGCCGCGCTGACCGCGAAGCGCGCGGTAATGGCGCGGGCGTGACGCTCGAGATCACGCGTCCTCGCCCGGCGGGCGGGACCGGCGCATCGACCCCGGCGGAACCGCGGGAGGGACGGGCACCCGCGGCGACCCGCGCCCGCGCGGGGGCGCGCGCCCGCGACCCACGGCTCGGCTATCAGCTCGCCGCCCTCAACGCCGTCATCAGCGGGTTCGCCGTCTACCTGAACAGCCTCGGCGTCAAGATGTTCGCGGACTCCACGCTGTACACGGCGTTGAAGAACGGCGTGGTCGCGCTCGTCGTGGTGCTGCCGTTTCTGGTGAGCGCCGCCCGCCGGCAGGACCTGGCGCGGCTCACCCGCCGTGAGTGGGGGCTGCTCGTGCTGATCGCGCTCGTCGCGGGCAGTCTGGCCTACGGGCTCGATTTCCGGGGACGCCAGATCAGCACGGCCACGACGGCCGCGGTGATCGGGCACGCCGAGTTCCTGATCGTGGCGCTCGCGGCCGCCGTGTTCCTGCGCGAGCGCTTCCCCCGGACCGTCCCCGCCGCCCTGCTCGTCCTCACCGCCGGCCTCGCGCTCGGCCTGCGCGTGCATGACGTCCGCCTCGACGCCGGCGTCCTGTGGCTCGCCGCGGGCACGCTGTTGTTCGCAGCCGGGGCCGTCCTGATCAAGGTCGCTCTGCGCACCGTCCCGGTCGCGGCGGTGGTGGGGGTGAAGATGGTGCTCGGCGCCGCGCTGCTGTTCGCCTACGTGGCCGCGACCGGGGGGCTTGCCTCGATCGTCCGCCTCTCCACGGTGCAGTGGGGCTTTGTCCTGGTCACGGGCCTCATCTTGCTGGCGTTCACGGTGACCGCGATCGGCGGCCTCCACCACGCCTCGGCCACCGGGGTGACGGCCGTCTCCGCCGGGGCGCCGGTCGTCACCGCGGCGCTGGTGGCGACGACCCGCCGCGTCCCGCTCCACCCGGCCCAACTCTTGAGCCTCGGCCTGGTACTGACCGGGGTCTTCGCGGTGTACGTCGCGGGTGTCGCCGAGGAGCGCCGCGCCGCCGCGCGGCGCGGCCTCACACGAGCCCGGTGACCTGTCCCTCCGGATCCACGTCGATCTCCGCCGCGTGGGGATGGCTCGGCAGGCCGGGCATGGTCATGATATCCCCGGCCAGGGCGTAGAGGTATCCGGCGCCCGCGGCCAGGCGCACCCCGCGGATCGGGAACGTGTACCCTCCGGGCGCGCCCTTCAGCGTGGGATCGTGCGACAGCGACAGGTGCGTCTTCGCGACGCACACCGGCAGCCCGCCGTAGCCGGCCTTCACGTAGCGCTCCAGATCTCGCCGGGCCTCCGGGGTGAACGACACGTCCGCGGCACCGTAGAGCCGGGTGGCGAGCGTGGTGATCTTGGCCTCCGGGCTGTCGGCGGGAGCGTACAGCGGCCGTACCGGGGCCCCGAGCCGGCACGCCCCCTCGACGGCTTCCGCCAACTCGACGCAGCCCGCGCCGCCGTCCGTAAACGCCCGGTGTTCCGCCACGGCCACCGCGCCGGCCTCGGCCGCCGCCGTCCGCACCGCCCGCAGTTCCGCGGGCGAGTCGGTGTCACGGCGATTCACCGCCACGACCACGGGGACGCCGAACGCGCGCAGGTTTTGGATCTGTTTTCGCAGATTGGCCGCGCCCGCCTCGACGTCGGGCACGTTCTCCCGCCACAGGTCCGCAGGGACCGGCCGGCCTTCCGCCAGATGGTACCGTCCGGAGTGACTCTTGATGCCCGGGACCGTCGCGACGAGGACGGCGGCATCGGGCACGAGCCCCGAGGCCGCGCTCTTGATGTGGAAGAACTTCTCCGCGCCCATGTCGGCCCCGAAGCCGGCCTCGGTCACGAGATAGTCCACCCGAGGCAGCGCGACGAGATCCGCGATGATCGAGGAGTTCCCGTGCGAAATGTTGCCGAAGGGCCCGGTGTGGATGAACGCCGGGGTGCCTTCCCGGGTCTGCATGAGATTCGGCTGCAGCGCCTCGCGGAGGAGCGCCGCCATCGCGCCGGCGCAGCGCAACTCGCCGGCGAGAACCGGCCGGTCCCCGTCGAACCCCACGACGATCTTCCCGAGGCGCGCGCGCAGATCCCGGCCGTCCCGGCTCAACGCGAGGAGCGCCATCACTTCGCTCGCCGCGGTGATGTCGAACCCGGTCTCGCGCGGCACCCCCTGCGCGCGTCCGCCGAGTCCCGTGACGACATGGCGCAGGGCGCGGTCGGACACATCGACCACGCGCCGCCACTGGATGGTAAATGGATCGATCGGGACCGTATGCCGCATCAACGCGTCGTCAATGCAGGCGGCCAGCAGGTTGTTCGCGTTCGCCACGCCGTGCGAGTCACCGGGGACGCCGAGAAGACATTCCTCGAGCGGCACGATCTGCGCGGCGCCGCCGCCCGCCCCGCCGCCCTTCACGCCCAGCGTGGGGCCGAGCGCGGACTCGCGAATCGCCACCGCCGCCGTCCCGCCGCGGCGCCACAAGCCCATGGAGAGCCCGATAGCCGTGACGGTCTTGCCTTCGCCGAGCGGCGTCGGGGTTATCGCGGACACCAGCACGTACTTGCCGCGGGCCGGCGGCCCCCCGTCCGCAGGCAGGCCGGCGGCGGCGGCGGCGTCGATGACCTCGCGGCGGATCTTGGCGCGGTGGCGGCCCCGAAGATCGAGGTCGTGTTCGTCGAACCCGATGGCCGCCGCGACATCCCGAATGTCGCGAAGGACCGCGCCCGGGGCCGCTACGACGGCTGCAGGGGACAAGGCCGTGTGTATCAATCGGTCACTCCTCACCCGGCGCGTTGCGCCGCCGGCAATAGCGAAGCGCACGCTTTCTCTGGCTCTTCACCGTCTTCGACCGTCCGGCCGGTGCCTGCTGTCAATCGGCTGTTCTCCGGGGTTGCCCCCGAAGTACACCTTTCAACTCTCGGCATCCACGTCGACGGCCTTTGACTCGGCGACTTCGCCATTAGGCGTGCGCTCCACAATAAACCGTAGCAGGCGGGCATCGCGACGGCATCGGGCCCACATCGTATTCATCATCCGGCGTCCGTCCGGTTTTGCGCGAGGTCGATGGTCGCGATCACGCACAGCGCCGTGATCGTCGCGGCGGACACAAGACACCACGTGCAAAACGCGTGCAGGACCAGCGCCTCGATCGCGGTCAGATAGAGCGCGAACGCGGTGCCAACCACCGCGAGCCCGTGGGTAATGTACGCTGAAGGCGCGTGCGGCCCAGGCGGTCCCCACCGGCGCGCGGCGAGAGCCGCGACGATCGCGAGGTATCCGGCAACCCCGATGACGGCGACGGGCACGCCGGCCAGCGTCGCGAACCGGCTGGCGTTGACCGCTTCACAGCCGCGGAACGCTACACAGACCCGCACCGCCGGATCGTAATGATACCACGTCAAATACAGTGAATCCACGAGCCCGGCCAGCGCCAGCACGAGCATCGCCGTCGAGCGGCGCGCGGCATCCACGTGTAATGTGCTCCCCGACACGTTCACCAGGATAAGACATGCCCGGCGTGCCGGCCATCCGGCCTCGACCGTACTGGCCGTACGGTCCTACGACGATGACGCCCCGCGCGCGCCTCTGCTATACTCGCCACTGGCATGAACCCGCGGCGCTCCCGAACCCCCTTGCCTCAATCTGCGGCACGGCCGCATCCGCGGGCGTGGTTGTGGCCGGCTGCCACCGCGGCCGCGGTCATCGTCCTGGCGGCCGGCCTCTTCGCGTTCGTGAACCGCCCCGTCCGCGAAGGTCCGCTGTCGCTGGCCCCCGCAGGCGTGCCGAGGGGAGTGACCGCGACCGGCGAGCCGACGTTGGGGTCGCCCCAGGCGCGCGTCGTCATGGACGAGTTCGGGGATTTCCAATGTCCGTATTGCGGAGGGTTCGTGCGGGACACCGAGCCCCGCATTATCGCCGCCTACGTGCGGAGCGGCAAGGTCCGGATCGTCTGGCATTCCGTGGCCTTCATCGGGCCCGAATCCGTGCTGGCCGCCCGGGCCGCCTGGTGCGCGCAGGAGCGCGGGAAATTCTGGGAGTACTTCGCCGTCCTCTACGAGCACCAGGACGGGGAGAACACGGGCACGTTCAATCCGGCGCGTCTCGAGCGGTGGGCGGGCGACCTCGGGTTGGACCGCGCGGCGTTCGCGACGTGCCTCGCCAGCCCGCGGTCGCTGGCCGGGCCTCTTGCCGGCACACGGGAGGCGCAAAACGCCGGTATACACGAGACACCGGCCTTCATCGTCAACGGCCGAACGGCTACAGGAGCATTGACCTTCGACGAGTTGTCGGCGCTGATCGCCCAGGCCCTGTCGGCCCGGTAGCCGCGTAGCGTTCCTCATCCGCCGCCATGTCCTGGGCGTCCTTCAACAGCAACCCCTTCGCGCCGCGTAAATCCTTGGGGTCCTTGGGTCCCTTCGCGCCGCGCGCGCCGTGGAACGGCTTCCGGCCGCGCCCCACGTGCTGGGCCAGCCGGCCCTTGTCGACCTTCCGCGCACCCGTCGCCGCGTGTTTCATCGATGGGCCCCTCCTTCGACTCCCGGCCGCGCCGAACGTGCCTCGCGGCGGAAGCTAGACGACCCGCAGGGAATTGTGGCCGCCCCACTCGCTGGCCCGGCGGCCGTCATCCAGCGGGTCGTTCCACGGCACGCCGTCGACGAGGAACAGATACTCGTACTCGCCCGGCGACAACCATACCGCGATCGTCCACCAACCGTCGGGGTCGCGCCGCAGCGGGTGTGCCGCCGAGTCCCATCGGTTGAACGTGCCGACGAGCGCGATCGACCGGGCATCGGGCGCGCGGCGTCCGTCAAACCGGAAGATGACCTGCTCGAGCGGACGGCGGAGGACCGGTATCATGGCCGGACCGTCGGCGCTAGCGGACAATCAGCACGGGGATGCGCGCCCCGTGCAGCACGTGTTCGCTCACGCTCCCGAGGATGAGTCCGCCGATCTGCCCGAGCCCTCGGCTTCCCATGATGATGAGGTCCGCCTTCGCCTCGGCCGCCGCCGCGATGATTTCGTGTGACGGCTCGCCCCGCCGGTACTGCGCCGTGACGGGCACGTCCATGCCGTGGAACACCGCCGCGGTCTCCGCGAGGATGGTCTGGCCGGCCTTTTCGAAGCCCGCCTCGAGCGCGCCGTAATCGACCATGACGTCGGGGCCCGGGCCGCCGAGGGCAATGGCCGGAATGTGCCCGGCATTGACGAGCACCACTTCCGCCTCCCGCAGTTCCCGGACGAGATGCGCCGCGAGTTCCGCGGCCCGCCTCGCGTGACGCGATCCGTCCGTCGCCACCAGGATCCTCATCATCTGACATCCCCTCCTCCGCCGCCGTGGGCGGCTCCGCTAGGCGACGTCCCGCTTCATCTGATCGAACTGCTCTTTGGTCAACTCGCCGGCGGCGTAGCGCTTCCTGAGAATCTCAAGGGGCGTCTCCGGCTGCCGACCTGCCCCGGACCGCACAAACAGCACGACTACCGCGACGATCGCCGCGACGATCACGAGCATCCAGAGCCACCCCATGAGCATCGCGCCCCATCCCCACCCCGGTCCGTATCCGTACGGCCACATCATGGTCCGTCACCTCACCCGACCGCGCCGATCCGCGCGCGCCGCCCGACGAGGGGTTGGGCGGCCCGATCGGCTCGACCGGCCCGGGCGCGCAGCCGTGGCGCGATGCCGGGCTGCCGTTCCGGCAAGGCCGGCGCCGGGTTCGGTCTGCCGCGTCCCCCCCTCATGCAGGTTCAAGAAGACCTGGATGATGTCGCTCGCGCTGACGATGCCGGTCACCCGTCCCCCGCTCACCACCGGCACCCGCCGCACCATTTGGTCGAGCATGAGCGCGGCGACCTCCTCGACCGGCGTGTCTTCGGACACGGAGACCGCCTCCGCGGTCATGACGTCGCGGATTGTGCCGTATCGCGCGGAGAGATCGGTGAAGCTGACCATCCCGATCAATTGACCGGTGCCGTCGACCACCGGAGCACCGTGAATGCGATAGTGCAGCAGTGCGTCCGCCGCGTCGGCGATCGACATCCCCGGCGACAACGAGACGACGTCCTTGCTCATGATGTCGCGGGCAACCATCTGCGCCACCTCTCGCGCGCCCCGGGCCATGCCGTCGGCCCGCCGCGTCCACCTCCAGGGTAGCACCGGGCCGGCCCGGCGGACGATACGACCGGGGCTTGATTCTGCATTCAGGCGCGGCTCCGATCCCCGCCCGCTCCGTCAGGCGCCGCCGATGGTCAGGATCAAGTCGGTGGCATACGCGGCGAGGAAGCCGGCGATGATGCCCCACGCCGATACCGGGGGCTGCTGAAAGCGGCGGCCTACGGCGAACATCTCGCCGATCACGTAGAAGAGCGCGCCGGCGGCCAGGGCGAGGAACAGGACGAACGCCTGGGGCGAGGTGACGCGATACCCGAGCACCGTGCCGAGAAACGTCGGCCCCCCGCCGATCAGGCCCGCGGTGCCGAGAAACGACCACGACGGGATCTCTCCCGCCGCGGCCACGGGCGCCGCAACGGCAAATCCTTCGGTGATGTTGTGCAGGCCAAACCCCACCATAAGGATGATCGCAAACCCGATCGCACCGGTCGCCGCGGCCTGCCCGATGGCCAGGCCCTCCGAGAAGTTATGCAGGCCGAGGCCGGCGGCGATCATGAGCGTCAGTTGATGCGCCCGCGGCAGCCCGGGTGCCGTCCGCCGCCGGGCGACGTCGGCGAACGTGACCAACCCGACCAGCCCGAGGATCAAGCCGAACACGAGCATGCCGACCAGGGACCCGAAGACGTTCCAGTGCCCGGACTTCATGGCGGCCTTGAGCGCCCCGTCGATCGGCTCCTGCGCCTTTGAGAGAATGTCCCAAACGAGGAAGAGCAACACGCCGATCGCCACCGCGTTGAGCAGGTTCTGAATCGTCTTCGTCCGGGGCCCCAGCCGGGCGACCGGAAGTCCCAGGTAGATGGTGAACCCCGCCAGCGCCCCAAGTGCGGTCGTCTGCCAGACCGTCATGTCTTCGTATCGCCCCCCTTAAAGAGAAACGCGCACGGACGAGATGTTGCGTGCCGGATTCTAGAGTGCTACGGTCAGGAATAGCCGTCAAGGGCGAAAATGAACAGGCTGCGCCGAGGCTTGCAAGACAAGGGCTGGGCGCGATCCGTGAATCTCTGGCGCCGGTAAAAGGGTGGCAGGTCGAGTGGGACGGTTCTCGACAAATCAAGCCGTCGCGGCATTTCGAGCGCAGGGGCGCAACATCACGGCCCAGCGGATGGCCGTCTTTCAGACGCTCGAAAACGCCGAGGGTCACCCCACCGCGGAGGAACTTCATACCCGCCTCCGCCCCGCCGTCCCGGGTCTCGCCCTCAAGACAGTGTACGCGATCCTGCACGAACTCGCGGATCTCCGGCTGGTCGCGCCCCTGCCGCTTCCGGGAGGAGCGACGCACTGGGAGCAGAACACGACTCCGCATGGTCACCTCGTGTGCGACACGTGCCGGCGGGTCGTGGATCTCCCCGTCGATCCCACTGTGCTGATGCCCCTCGTCCGGCACGCTGCGCGGGGCTTCGACGCGACAGGGGCATCGCTCATCGTGCACGGACGGTGCCGGGAGTGCGCGACGCGATGACGGCACGGCCGGGGCGTCCCCTTACCCGCCGCGCGTTCTTAGGGGAGACCGGTGTCGCCGCGGGCATAGCCGCGTTGGGATGGCCGGCCGGAATCGCGCCGGCGGCGGCATCGCCGCCCCAGCGAACGGCGTCGAAGACGCGGGTCATCGCGCTCATCGCCAACAGTCTCAGCGACACCGTGACGCTGGCCGACGGCCAAACGCTGGAGCCCTTCGGCACGCTGCGCGTCGGCCGGGAGCCGCACAAGTTTCACCGGAGCCTCGGCGGGACGTCGGTCTACTCGTGCAACACGAGCAGCAACGAGCTGATCGAAATCGACCTCAAGACCCTGCGGCCGGTCCGCCGCCTCCCGATCCTCGATCCCTACAACATCACGTTCACCGGCGACGGCCGCCACCTCTACAAAGTGGCGTACCGCTACACGTTTGTCGAGGTCCACGACGCGCGCACGTTTCGCCGGATCAAGCGACTCGAGACCGGCCGCAAACCGAGCCACTTCTGGCTGGCCGGCGCGCGACACTGGTTTGTCAACGCGAACCAGCACTCCAACGTCGTGACTGTGATCGACACTCAGACGATCGCCGTGATCCACCGCCTGCCGGTCGATCCGCTGCCGGCCGGGGTCGCGGTGTCGCCGGACACGCGCTATCTTTTCGTCGCCAGCGGCGGAGCCGGCACAATCAGCGTGTTCGCCACGGACGACTGGCGGCTCACGAAACGGGTCCACAGCGGCAAGGACGCGCACGAAATGGTCATGACCCGCGACGGCCGCACGATCTATGTGACGAACCGGGGCGAGAACACGGTGAGCGCCTTCGACGTGCGGCGCCAGCGGGTGCTGGCCAAGTTTCGCGCTCCCGGGGGCCCCGATATGCCGATGCTGAGCCCCGACGAATCCCAATTGTGGGTCTCGGGCCGCTACGGCGATACGGCCACCGTGATCGACACCCGCACCCAGAGGATCCTCACCACGTTTCCCACCGAGCGTTCTCCGCACGGGGTGTTTCTGACCGCCGCACCGGCCTAGCCGCACGACCACCGGTGGCGACGGAGGCCTCCGTCCGGCCCGGCACCTGGGCCGATACGCACCGCGACCGACCACGGATACGACCCCCATCCGATGGTGTCCCCCTCGCGTCTTCCGTACGATTGCAAGTGTAGAGCAACGACGGCGATCGGGAGGGTTGACAATGCCCATAGAGACGACGTTGCCCACGGTGACGTCTGAGAAGCCCGGGACTGTAACAAGCGGCAAGCTGTCGATCATCATGTTCGGCGGGACGGCGGACAAATTCATTCCGCTCGGCGTGCTCGCGCAGGCCGCGGCGGCGATGGAAATGCAGGTCAACATCTTCGTGACGGGGTTCGCCCTGCTGGGATTCACGAAGCAGCCCCACGACCTGCCGTTCCCCGCGGAGTTCGCCTCGATGGCGCCGGCGCTGGCACAGGGCATGAAGGCGGCCCGCGTCGGGCCTTGGGACGCGATGCTGCGGCAGGCCAAGGAGCTGGGCGCCAAGGTCTACGCGTGCTCGATGATGGCGGACGTGATGGGCCTGACGAAGGCCGACTTTAACGACCTGATCGACGACGTCGTCGGGGCCGCGACCTTCCTCGAGGGCATTGAGCAGGGCCAAACGCTGTTCATCTGAGGTGTAGTCATGGACGGCACCACGACCCGCACGATGGTGGATTCCCGGGGTTCTTCGTGCCCCGGACCGATCACCGATCTCGCCATGGCATACCGGCGGGCGAAAGTCGGCGATACGATCGAACTGTGGGCGACCGACTCCGGGGTGAAGGCCGACGTGCAGGCGTGGGCCGCCAAGACGCGCAACGAGGTCGTATCGATCGAGGACCAGCCCGACAAGATCGTCGCCGTCGTCCGGATCCTGAGGCGGTGAGGTGACCCCATGAAGCGCGTGCTGATCGTCGGCGGAGGCTCCGGGGCCACCTTCCTTGCCAATACGCTCGACCGGCGGCGGTTCGACGTCACGGTCCTCAGCAAGTCGGCGACGCACCTCTTCCAGCCGGCGCTCCTCTACGTCGCGTTCAAGGGGGCGAGCGCGCGCAGCATCGTGCGCGACGAGCGCCGGCTGCTGCCGCGCCACGTCCGGTTCATCCAAGAATCGGCGGCGCGGATCAATCTCCACGACCGCACCGTGACGACCGACGGGGGCGCAACGTACGACTACGACGCCGTCGTCGTGGCGACGGGGGTGCGAACCGACCCGACGCAGATCCCGGGGCTCGCGGAGGTCAGCGAGCGGTTCGGCAATTACCACAGCAGCATCGCCTGGGCTCAGCGGGCGTGGGCGAGCCTCGACGCATTCCGCGGCGGCACGATCGTGCTCGGCCAGACCTCGCCCGTCATCAAGTGCCCGCCGTCCCCGGTCGAAGGCATGCTGCTCACGGAAGAGCTCCTGCACCGACGGGGGCTGCGGGACAAGACGCGTCTCGTCTTCATCTCGCCCTATCCGCGGGCATATCCGGCCGAGCCGATGAACGACATCGTCGACCCGATCCTCCGCTCGCGCGGCGTCGAGATCATGACATTCTTCGACGTGGATCGGATCGATCCGGACACCCGGACGATCTATTCGATCGAGGGCGAAGAGGTGCAGTACGACCTACCCATCCTCATCCCGCCGTTCGTCGGCGCCGACATCGCCTACGAGCCGGCGGGCGTGCTCGATGCGAACCACTTCGTGATCACCGACAAGGAGACGCTCCGGATCAAAGGCTTCGACGACGCGTTTGCCATCGGCGACACGACCAATCTGCCCACGTCCAAGGCCGGGGTCGGCGCGCATCTCGAGGCGAAGGTCGTGGCGGAGATCCTGGACGGCGCGCCGGTGCAGTTCCACGGCCGGACGCACTGCGCGGTCGACCTCGCGTACGGCCTGGGGACGTTTGTCATCGGCTCCTACACCTCGCCGGTGCTCAAGTATCGGCCGAGCCGGATCAACCACGTCATGAAGATGATGATGGCGCACATCTACTGGCTGAGCCTGCGGGGCACGCTCGACCCGGTCTTCGACTGGTACTTCGCCCGCACCGATCCCGACCGGCGGCCCCGGCCCCGCGCCGCCGGCGACCGGGCGGCCTGACGACGGAGGGGGCGGGGGGGGGGGCCGG
>DASYZR010000143.1 GCA_035945995.1 bacterium | reverse complement strand
CCGCCGTGCCGCCGGACCTTGCGCGCGAGGTCATCGTCGTCGACAACGGCAGCGTCGACGCCACGTCCGCCCGGGCCCGCGGCGCCGGGGCGCGTGTCGTGCACGAACCTTGCCGCGGCTATGGGCGGGCATGCCGTGCCGGCGTCCGTGCCGCCGACGCCGCCTGCGACATCGTCGTGTTCCTGGACGGGGACGGCAGCGATTGTCCCGAGTTGATGGATCTCTTGGTGCGGCCGATCCTCGAGGACCGGTGCGACTTTGTGGTCGGCTCCCGCGTCCTCGGGCGGCGCGAACGCGGCAGTATGACGTGGGCACAGCTTGCCGCCGGCCGTCTCGCCGGCGCGCTGGTGCGCGGCCTCTACGGAACGCGGTTCACGGACATGTGCCCGTTCCGCGCCATTCGCCGGGACGCGCTCGATCGGCTCGGCATGCGGGAGGAGACCTACGGCTGGAATCTGGAGATGCAGATGCGCGCGGCCCGTGCCGGCCTGCGGATCCTCGAGGTTCCCGTCGCCCACCGCCGCCGCGCCGGCGGCGTCTCCAAGGTCTCCGGCACCGCGCGCGGGACGTGGGCCGCGGCCGCTCGGATCCTGGCGACCTTCGTCCGCGTCGCCGCGGAGCGACCCGAACGCGCCTGAGCGGACCTCGCGCGATCACCGGCTGGATCATCCTGGCCGTCGCCGTCCACGCCGCCGTCCTGCTTCTGCCGCTGCTCGGGGTGGGCCTGTTCGGGCAACTCGGTGCGGCGGCGCTGCACGACGACCGCATCTTTTTCGACTACGCGTCCCGGACGCTCGCGGGCGCCGTACCATACCGTGACTTTGCGATCGAGTATCCGCCGCTCGCCGTCCCGCTCTTCGTGATCCCGCGCCTCGTCACGCACCGGCTCGACGCGTACGTCCTGTGGTTTGCCGCGGAGATGCTGCTCTTCGATGCGCTGGCCGTCCACCTCGTTGCGTGGTACACGGCCGCGCGCGAGGGCCGCGAGAAAGTGCCGGCGCGACTCGCATGGTACACCGCGTCTTTTGCCGCGCTCTACCCGGTCATCGGGAGCCGGTACGATCTGGCACCGGCCGCCGTGGCCCTGGCGGCCACGCTGAACTGGTTCGGCGGCCGGCCCGTCCTGGGCGGGCTGCTGACCGCCGCCGGCGCGCTGCTGAAGATCTTCCCGGCCGTGCTGGCGGCGCCGGCCGCCGCGGCCGAACTCGCCGCCGTGCGCTCCACGCGCTGCCGCGGCCTCGCAGCGTTCGCCCTGGCGATGCTGGCCGGCGGGGGCGCGTGGTATGCGCTGGGCGGTGCCGCCTCCGTCGCCTTCCACCTGGGGCGCGGTTTGGAGATCGAAACGACGTGGGCCGGCGCGCTGATGCTGGCGGACAAGGTCGTCGGGGTCCCGTTGGGGTGGCGCTACAGCCACACAGCTGTGGATCTCGTGGCTCCCGGTGCCGGAACGGCGGCGGCCCTCGCGATTCCGGCGCAGATCGCCATGCTCGGCGGGGTCGTCTGGCAGTTCCGGCGATCGGGCATGCAGGAACCCCTGCGGTGGGCGGCCGCGGCTGTCCTGGCGTTCATCGTGCCCGGAAAGGTCCTGTCGCCCCAGTACCTCGTCTGGCTCGTTCCGTTCATCCCGGCCATCGGCGGGCCGGCCGGACCGGCGGCGCGCCGGCTCTTCGTGATCGCTTGTGCGGCGACCGCGCTCGAATATCTCGCGATCCGGCAGGTCTCGTCCTTCGCGCTCTGGGCGATCGTCGTGCTCAACTGCCGGAACGCGCTCCTCGTGGCGCTCTTCGTCCTCCTGCTCCGCCGCGACGGGCCGAGCGCACGGGGGCGCTCATGAGGCGAGGACCGGCGGCGCCCACCGACGAGACCTCGCTCCGGTGCGGTCCGCCAAAAGGGTCCGGCGGATGTGCCGCGGAAGGTCACGTCATATG
The DNA here is from genome assembly GCA_035945995.1 of bacterium. Taxonomy (NCBI): domain Bacteria; species bacterium. The sequence goes on along the minus strand of DASYZR010000143.1, from coordinate 102,358 downwards.
CCCGGCGCTCAATTCCCCGGAGGCTGACGCCGATGCACCCACCATCACCGATGAACGGCCGCCGTCCCCACTACTTCGAAGACCTCTCGATCGGGCAGCGCTTCCGGTCGGGCACCTACGCCGTGGACGCGGCACGGATCAAGGCGTTCGCGCAGGAATACGACCCCCAGCCGTTCCATCTCGACGAGCGCGCCGCCGAACACACCCTCTTTCACGGACTGGCGGCGAGCGGATGGCACACCACGGCGATCACGATGCGGCTGGCCGTCACGGGGGAACTGCGGCTGGCCAACGGCATCCTCGGCGTGGGCGTCGAAGAGCTGCGATGGTTGAAACCGGTCCGCCCGGGGGACGTGCTGCTGGTGGAAGGCGAAGTCATCGCCATGCGGCCGTCGATGTCCCGACCGGACCACGGGGTCGTCAAAGTACGGCTCACCACCGTGAACCAGGGCGGGGAGGCCGTACAGGTCGTTACCTCGATCCTGCTCGTGGAGCGCCGCGCACAGGCGGCCTTCTGATCCCGACCGCCACCATCCACCGCGCCGGGAACATCCCTACGGGGTTCCGTCCCCGGCGGCGAGACGGCGGCCCGTCCGCCTCACCACATCGATCAGCGCGTCGAGGTCCGCTTCGCCCGTCCCATAATGGAGGACGCACGCGCGCAGCGTGAAACGGCCCCGAAGCACGGCATTGGTGAGAAACGCCTCCCCGCCGGCCTGAACCTCCTGCATGATCGCCTTGTTGAGATCGTCGAGCCGCGGGTCGCCGGCCGGCCAGCCCGGCGGCACGTACCGAAAGCAGACAATCGACAGGGTGACAGGGGCCGTCAGTTCGAGATCCGGCGCGGCGTCGACCCGGGCGGCGAGAGACTGTGCCAGCGCGTTGTGCCGGGCCACGTGCGCGGCGAGGCCGCGGCGTCCCAGATGCTGGAGTGTCATCCACACCTTGAGCGCCCGGAACCCTCGCGTCTGCTGGAAACCGTATTCCGCATACCAGGGCAGTCCTCCGAAGCCTCTCCCCTCCTCGGTCTGCAGGTAGGAGGGGATCAAACTGAACGCCTCCCGCAGCAATCGTCCGTCCCGCACCAGCGCGCACCCGCATTCCACCGGTACGGAGAGCCACTTATGGGGATCGATCGCGAGGGAATCGGCCCGCGCCATCCCGGCGTACCGGGCGGCCACGGCCGGATCCAGGACGCCGGGGGCGCCGTACGCGCCGTCGACGTGAAACCAGAGACGCTCACGGGCGCACACGTCCGCGATGGCCGCCAGTTGATCGATGGCGCCGGTGGCGACGGTCCCCGCGCTCGCGCAGACGCAGAACGGCACGCGCCCGGCCGCGCGGTCGGCGACGATCGCCTCCCGCAGGGGGGCGACATCCAGACGCCACTCCGCGTCCACCGGGACGATCCGAAGGGCGCTCGTGCCGAGCCCCAGGAGTTCGGCCGACTTGCGAAGACAGCTGTGGCCTTCCTCGGACAGGTACAGCACAAACCGCGCGTGCGGCGGCAGCCCCGCGGCACGCACGTCGCCGCCGGCGGCGGACACCGCCTTGTGGCGCGCGGCGGCCAGGCACGTGAGCGTCGCCGTGGACCCGCCGCTGACGAGCAGCCCCATGCCGCCCTCGGCCGGATACCCGAGCAGTTCCGCCAGCCACCGAACCGTGCAGCGCTCGAGGTAGATCGCGGCGTGGTCGCCGCCCGCACAGCTCGGGTTCATCGCCGCGGCCAGCAGCTCGGCGACAACGGCGATCGGCGCCGGCGGCGCGTTGACCCACCCGAAGAACCGGGGGTGCCCGTTACCCATCGGATGCGGGAGCACCATGCGCTCGAACCGGGCGAGCGCCGCCTCCGGGGACAGGCCGTCTTCGGGCAACGGCTGCTCGAGCAGCGCCAGCCGTTCCTCGACCGCCATCGGGTGAAACACAGGGCGCTCGCCGATGTCCGATAGGTAGGAGGCGACGAGGTCGACCGCTCGGTGGCCCAGCCGCCGGAAGTCCTCGGCGTCCATCGCGAGGGAGCCGGAGCCGTTACCGTCGCCCACGGTAGTGTCTCCGATTGCGCGCGCGCGCGACGCGATGCGCACGCCGCGCGCCGCCGGTCACGTCCATCGCCAGATAGTAGACGCACGGGATCGCCCCGGGATTCACGAATCCGTGGACGCAGTCCCCGGCGTAGCAGATGCTGTCGCCCGTTCGAAGAGCGTACGGCGTACCGTCGAGGGTCAGCACCAGGGCGCCGCGTTCGATGGCGAGATATTCGCGCGATCCCGGCGCGTGCGGCAGGAACTCCCCCGCATCGACGCGCGGTCCGATCGTGGTGCGCATGAATTCGAATTCCAGGCCCGGGAGCACCGGCGAGAGAATGCGCCGCTCCAAACCGCCTGGGTCACGCGCCACGGCCTGCTCGTCCCGGCGCAACACCGCCACGGCGCCGGAGCGCTGCTCGCCAAGCAGCCGCGCGATGCTGGTGCCGAGACCGGTCGCGATGCGGTCGAGGACAAGCACGGTGGGAACCTTCTCTCCGCGCTCGACGCCCGACAGCATGCTCCGGCTCACAGTAGACCGGCCGGCGAGGTCCTCGAGAGACAACCCGCGCCGAAGGCGCTCGGCGCGGATCCGGCCGCCGAGATCGAGCATGTTCACGCCGGGTGCGGATGGGAGCACGGGCAGGATTTCCTCAATAGAGGAATTATCTCCTCTTTAGGCGTATGCGGCGGGGAACGGGCGGCAGGCCCGCCGCCGTCCGACACGCCTCGCACGAGGAGACGCGACGTGACCGCACGCAGCGCGGCGGAGCCGCCGAAGTATCCCGCCGGTCCGTTCGTCGCGGACGAGGGCCACGACGACCGGCGGCGCGACACCTGGATCCGGGAGATCGAGCGCGCCCCGGCGCGCCTGCGCGACGCGGTGTCCGGCCTTACCGACGGGCAACTCAATACGGCCTACCGAAACTGGACGATCCGGCAGATCGTGCATCACCTGGCGGACAGCCATCTCAACGCCTACGCCCGCTGCAAGCTCGCCCTCACCGAGGACCGGCCGACGATCAAGCCGTATGACGAGAGCCGGTGGTCGCTCCTCGCCGATGCGCGGGGCGCCGGGGTCGAGGCCTCGCTGCAGATCTTCGACGGCCTGCACGCGCGATGGGGCTATCTCCTGCGGTCGCTTTCCGGCGACGCGTTCGAGCGGGCATTCTACCACCCGGAAAGCCGCGAGGTGGTCCCGCTCTGGCGCGCGGTCGCCTCGTATGCCTGGCACGGCCGGCATCACACCGCGCAGATCGACTGGGTGCGGCAACACAAGCTTGGGCGCGCCCGACATGTAAAACGTCCGTAACAATTCCTGCGGAGCCCCCGCACGGCCGGCCGGTGCGGGTAAATAGCCGTCCTGAAGCGGCACCGATCGATGCCGCCGAAGGAGGCATCCACTTATGCGAGACAGACTCGTTGCGGCCGGCCTTGCGTTCGCGCTTCTTCTGGTGGGAGCGCTTGCCGCGGGAGCAACCCCAAGCCCCAACGGACCCGGACAGCCCGGCGCGCCCAACACGACCTGTCAGCAATACACGCAGACGCCCGGCAACTCGGGGGCGGCCGCGGGCTCGCCGTACAACTCGGCCGGAACGGCCGGCAACAACTATGCCGGCAACCCGGGCACGGCATCGGCCGACCACTCGAACAGCACGACCGCGGTATCGCAGTACGATGCCGCCTGTTTCCAGCAGACGACGCATTAGTATGTGAGCCCCGATAGGCTCGATGTTGTGAATGTTCTTTCACAACCGGACCGCCCGGGAACGATCCGCCGCCTCCGGAGCGTTGTTCAAGACACTCGACGTCGAGGGCGCGCGAACGCCCGGACATCCGCGCACGATCTTTGTGCGCTGGGTGGCCACCACACCCGCCGGGAGGACCAGAGGATGAAGCAACAGAGATTTGCCGTCGTCGCCGGGACCTTGGTGCTGATCGCGGCCGCCGCGGTGTCGCAGTTCTCGGGGCGGGCCGTGCCGGTTGCGCGGACGCTCGCGGCGACGGCCGCCGCGCCGGCCGGCACCGCGCGCTTCGTGATCGATCCGCAGGCGTCCGAGGCGTCGTATCGGGTCGGCGAGACGTTCTTCGAAAACAACCGGTTCCATCTCGCGGTCGGCGTCACGCACGGAATCCAAGGCGACATCTACGTCGATCGCGTCCATCCGGACCAGAGCCGCCTCGGCGCGATCACTGTCAACATCAACCAGCTGACCTCGGACAGCGCGCGCCGCGACGCGGCGATCCGGCGCCACTGGCTGGAGTCCGATACGTATCCCGCGGCCACGTTCACGCCGACGTCCATCGAAGGCCTCCCCAAGACGTCCGTCGCCGGCCAGGATATCCCGGTGCGGATTCATGGAAATCTCTCCGTCCATGGCGTCACGAAACCGGCCGTCTTCACGGGAACGGTGCGGTTGGCCGGCAACGCGTTGACGGGCACCGTGGAGACGAAAGTGCAGATGACCGACTTCGGGTTCGACCCGCCGGCGATCATGATGCTCAAGACGGAGAATCAGGCGACGCTGAACTTCCGGTTCACCGCGCACCCGGCCGGCGTATAGCCGGCCGGGCAGGGCGCCCGGGCCGCCTGCGTTGAAGGTATCCTCATCTCCGCGGGCCGCCGCGACGCGGCCCGGGAGGGGAGGAGTCTTTGGCCGCGGCCCCCAGCCGATCCAACGCCGGCAGGCGCCGGTTCGCCGTCGAGGACATGCTGCGCTGGAAGGTGGCGGGGGCGCCGGACCTCTCGCCCGACGGCAGTTGGGTGGTCTGTCCCCTCACCGTCGCCGACGAGACCACCAACGGTTACGAGACGCAGTTGTGGCTCGTGGCCGCTTCCTCGACCGCGGGCGCCACGATCCCTCCGGCACCCCGCCGGCTCACCACCGCGCGAAGCCGGGACGCCGGCCCGCGCTGGTCCCCCGACGGCAGCCGCATCGCGTTCGTGTCGGACCGCGGCGGGACGAAGCAGATCTGGGTCATCCCGGTGGACGGGGGCGAAGCCCGGCCTCTGACCTCGGGATCGTTGTCGCCCGCCGACCTCGCGTGGTCGCCGGACAGCAAGTGGGTCGCGTTTGTGGGAAAACCCGAGCCGGCGGACCCTCCGTCCGGGACGGGACGGCGCGAACCCAGTGACGTCCGGGTGATTTCCCGCCTCCACTACAAACAGGACGGCGAAGGGTTCTGGGACGGCCGTTGGAGACAGGTCTTCATCGCTCCGGCCTCGGGCGGCGCGGTCCGGCAGGTGACGCAGGGCGACTACGACCACCTCACGCCGGCGTGGTCGCCGGACGGCGTGTTCCTCGCGTATACCGGCAACGCGTCGCCCGACGCGGACCTCGTCGAAGCCGCCGACGTGTGGATCGTGCCGGCGACGGACGGAACCGCGGTGCCCCGCCGTCTCACCCGGACGGTCGGACCGGCCGAGAGCCCGGCGTGGTCGCCCGACGGCACGCAGGTTGCCTACATCGGCCACGACAACGAGTTCGGCGGCGCCACGCTTCCGCAGATTTGGGTGGTCCCGGCAGGCGGCGGCGAACCGGCCTGTGTGACGCGCGGCTATGAGGGCAGCATCGGCCGTCACATGTCGGGCGACGTGCGCTCGCAGCCGGGCTCCGGAGGGCTCACCTGGGCCCCCGACGGGACCCGGCTCTATTTCCTGACGACGGAACGGGGCACCGGCCAGGTCGCCTCCGTCGCGGTGCCGGACGGAACGATCCGGCTCGAGACGCGGGGAGACCACGATCTGGTCGGGTGTGCACTCGACCGCGCCGCCCGCCGCGCCGCGTGCGTCGAGTGCGATCCCCTCACGCCGGGCGAGATCGCCGTCGCGGAACTGGGCCCCGGCGGCCCCGCGACATTCCGCCGATTGTCCGCGTGGAACACCCCGCTGGTCGAAACCCTGGATCTCTCGCGGCCCGAGCGGTTCGAGTACAAGACGCCCTCGGGCGATGTCGTCGACGGGTGGGTTATGAAACCGGCGCACGCCGGCACGGGGCGTCGCCTCCCGGCCGTGCTCGAGATTCACGGCGGCCCGCACAGCGCGTACGGGCACACGTTCTCGAATCAATTCCAGCTGCTGTGCGCGGCGGGGTACGGCGTCGTCTTCACGAACCCCCGCGGAAGTCACGGCTACGGGCAGAAGTTTCTCGCCGCGACGCACCACGATTGGGGCGGCGGCGATTACCAGGACCTGATGGGCGCACTGGACCGCGCGCTCGCGATCCACGAGTGGATCGATCCCGAGCGGCTCGGCGTCGCCGGCGGCAGTTACGGCGGCTACATGACGAATTGGATCGTGGGCCACACCCCGCGGTTCCGGGCCGCGGTAACGCTTCGCAGCACCTGCAACCGCTACAATCACTGGGGTACCGGGGACATCGCCTATCACGGCGCCCGCTGGGAATGGCCCGGGGCGCCGTGGGAGTCACCGGACTTCTACCTGGCGCGCTCGCCCATCACGTACGTGCGTCAGATCAAGACGCCGCTGCTGATTCTGCACGGCGAGAACGACCTGCGCTGTTCGATCGAACAGGCCGAGCAGCTCTTCGTCGCGCTCAAGCGGCAGGGCACGCCGGTGCTCTTCGTCCGGTTCCCTGGAGAGAGCCACGGCATGTCGTCCGCCGGCCAACCCCGCCACCGTCTGGAGGAAATGCGGCACCTGCTCGGCTGGCTCACCGTGCACCTCGACGGCGGCGCGTCGCGGTCCGGGGACGGCGCGCCGGCGCAAAGGAGTGACGCTGATGGATAACGCGGCGGCGGACGCCTATCTTGGGGCGCACCGGGACCGGCACCTCGCCGAGCTGCAGGCATTCCTCCGAATCGCGAGCGTGAGCGCGCTGCCGGCGCACCGCCCGGACATCACCGCGGCCGCGGAGTGGCTCGCGGAGCGTGTTCGCGCGGCCGGCGTACCCGACGTCCGGATCATGCCGACACGCGGGAACCCGGTCGTCTACGGCGCGTGGCCGGTGCGCGCCGGATTGCCCACGATCCTGCTGTATGGGCATTACGACGTGCAGCCGGTGGATCCCGTCGCGCTCTGGGACACGCCGCCGTTCGAGCCGGCCCTTCGCGACGGCCGCCTGGTCGCCCGGGGCGCGAGCGACGACAAGGGAAGTCTGTTCATTCCGCTCGCCGCGCTCGAGGCGATCCGCGACGCGGCCGGATCCCCCGCGGTCAACCTAAAGTTTCTCTTCGAGGGCGAGGAGGAAATCGGCAGCCCGAACCTCGCGCCGTTCCTCCACGACCACCGCGACCTCCTGGCCGCGGACGTCACCGTGAGCGCGGACGGCGGTCAGTGGGACGTCGACACCCCGTGCCTGACGCTCGGGAACCGTGGACTCGCCGGGCTTCAGATCGATCTGCGCGGCGCCCGCACCGACCTGCACTCCGGCACGTACGGCGGCGCGGTCGCCAACCCCCTGCACGCGCTCGCCGCGTTGCTCGCCGGAATGCACGACGCGGACGGACGGGTCGCGGTGAAGGACTTCTACGACGCCGTTTGCACGCTGACCGCGGCGGAACGGCGCGAGCTGGCCCGGGTCCCGTTCGACGAAGCCGCGCTCCGCGAAGCGCTGGGGGTTGCCGAGCTGGTTGGAGAGCCGGACTATACGCCGCTCGAGCGCACGTGGATCCGGCCGACGCTCGAGGCCAACGGCATCTGGGGCGGCTTTCAAGGCGACGGCAGCAAGACCGTGCTGCCGAACGAGGCCCACGCGAAGCTCACGTGCCGGCTCGTCCCCGATCAGGACCCGGACCAGATCGCCGACGCGGTGGAGCAGCACGTTCGCCGCCACGCGCCGGCGGGCGTCACGGTGACGGTGACGCGGTCGCCGGGCAAGGCGCGGCCGTACCTCATGCCCGCCGGGCATCCCGGACTCGCGGCCGCGGCCCGGGCGCTGCGGGCGGCCTACGGCAGGGATCCGGTGCAGGTGCGCCTCGGCGGCACGCTCCCCGTCGCGGATCTCGTCAAGCGGGAGCTCGGGACGTGGCTGGTCTTCTTCGCCTTCGGGGAGCCCGACAATCTGGTCCACGCACCGAACGAGTTTCTCCGTCTGCGCACCTTCGACCGGGGCACCCGCGCCTACGTGCGGTTCTTCGACGAATTGGGGACGGTGCCGCCGGCGGCCCTTCGGGCGTAGCGCCACGCGCTACCGGCGCGCGACGGCGAGCCGTACGCCGAGGCCGATCATGACGGCGCCGGCGATTCCATCGAGCAGGCGGCGCATGCCGGTCCCGAAGCGCGCGAACGCGCGCGCAATCGCAAACCCGTAGACATTGAGCCAGACCGTCACCATGACGACGAACGCCGCCGTCATGGCCGCAAGCCGGGTCGCAGGATCGCCGGGCTCGACGAACTGCGGCACGACGGCCACGAAGATCGCGCCCGCCTTCGGATTGAGCAGGTTGCCGATCAGCCCCTGGACAAATGCGGGCCGGCCTCGGAGGGGGACGGCGGGGCGCTCCAGGGCCGCCGCGTCGGCCGCTCGTCGGGCGCGCAGCAGGCTTCGGACGCCGAGCGCAACGAGGAAGAGCGCGCCGGCGAGCTTGAGCGCGGAGAACACGGCGGCCGAGGCCGCGAGTGCCTGGGCGAGGCCGGCGGCCGTGCCGCATCCCCACAGAAAAATGCCGGCGCCGACTCCAAAGGCCGTGGCGCGGGCCGCGGGATAGCCGCCCCGCACCGCGTTGCGCGCGACCAGGGCCATATCCGGTCCCGGCGTCACAATGAGAACCGCCGCAACGAGGACGTACGTCAGGAAGCGTGCGTCCATGGCCCCTCGTTGGTCAGGGTACCCCTCCCTATCGCGAGGATGCCCGAGGGTTCGACGGGCCGGCGCGGTTTCCCCGGCCGCCGGCAGTGAACATCCGCCGACGCGGTGGGGAAAATTAAATGATGGCACGCGAACGCCGGAGATGGAGGGTACCAACGTGGAGTACGTGCTCGGCCTCTTTCCCGACGCGGCGGCCGCCGAACGGGCGGCCGGCGTCCTCCGACACTTCGGGGTGAGTGAAGACGACTACCGGGTGCGAACGCAGACCGCGGCGACCCGCAACATCAAGGGGTGGGCCGGGTGGCTGTTCGACACGCCCGAGCCGCGGTCCGGACCCGACGCGGAAGGCCTTCCTCACGAGGATGCGTACTGGTACAACGATCGGATTCGGTCCGGTGAGACGATGGTGGCCGTCCGGCTGGAAGATCGCGGAGGCGCCGAGATTGCGCGCGCGCTGCAGCGCGCCGGCGGCCACGACGTCCGGCGATACTGGACGCGGTTTATCGGCAAGCAGACGACGAAGACGGCCTGATCGGGGCCGCCGGAAGAGCCGCTACGATCCCCCGAACACTCTCATCACAAGAGGCACGCGGTATACCAGGCAGACAGCGGCGAGCATCAGCGCCAGCCCGACCGGCACCGTGAGGTACCGGCCCCAGCGGAACGACCGCTCCGCCGCCATCACCGCGCCGAGCGCGAGCATCCACCCGAGGTTGACCCCGCCGATCGCGAACATCAGCAGCATCAACATCCAGCAGCACCCGATGCAGAAGAGTCCGTGCCGGACGCCGAGCCGGAGCGCCTCGGCCGCCGCGTCCCGGCCCCGCCAGTGCTCCGCGAGAAACGTGTACGGCGACCGGCACTTCGTGAGGCACTTGTCCTTGAGCGGCGTCGCCTGGTAGACGCCGGCCGCGAGCAGCACGGCGACCCCGATCCACGGCGCCGCCTCGCCGAGCTGCGGCAGGCGCGCCGCCATCGCGTGCAGGTACGCGTCGCCCCGGAACGCCGCTGTGCCGAAGACCGCCCACACCCCTAGGTAGCCAAGGAGCAACCGTGCCAGGAGGCGCGCCCGATCGGCGCGGGCGGCGACGAGACGCGCGAAGAGATTGATCAAGGGCAGGCTGCCGGGCAGCATCATCGCGATCACCATGAGCGTCCAGCCCGCCACAAACACGACCAGCCGGGAGCCGGAGAGCGTGCCCTCCCCGATCTCCCGGTGGTCGAGCAGGCCCGCAAACGGCGACGCTCCCCAGGCCGCCAGCACGGCCCAGGCGACGACGATAAGCGTCCCCACCGCCAGCCGGTACCAGCGGACGTCCTCCGGCGTGCGGACGGCGCCGATCACGGCCCCACCCCGTGGACCCGGGCGGCCGCCCGCCGGCCGCCGCCGGGCGGACGCGCCGCCTTACGCCTCAAACCGGAACATCCCCAGCACCGCGTTGCGCCCGTTGAACTCCCACCGCATGTTGTGCGCGGGCAGATTCACCCGGTACGACATCGCCTTGCCGAGGTAGGCCGGGGAGCCCGGGATCGTGCTGAAGATACTGTCCACAAGCTTGGTCGGCCGGCCCTGCGAATCGGTGTACGGCTGCATCTCCGCAGAGACGACGTCGCCGATCCGGATGGTGCCCTTGCCTTCCACCACGTTGAAGTCGATCGGCGCATCGTAGATGCCGACCACCTCGCCGATCAGCGGGGCCAGGTCCCCCATCGGCCCGCCCAGCTTGCCGGTGTGGGCCGCGAGGATCGCTTCCTTCTGCTGAGGCGTGGCCTTGCTATCCACGTGTACAGCCACCCGCCAGTTGCCCTTCAGGATGTTGCCGGGGATGTGCGCGAGCAGTGCCATCGTAAGACCCGCCACGCTCACGCCGTTGATCTCGCCCTTGTCGTAGTGATAGCAGACCAACCCATCACAGGCCCCGCCGTCCGGATCGTCCCCCACCCAGCACGGACACGGCCCCCCGCACGAGCAGGCTTCCAGCAAGCGCCCTTCCACGCTGTATCCCATCGCCGTCACCCCCGATTCGGTATGGTCGAGCCGTGGCTAATGCCGCGCTGTGTCAGATGTCGACCACGTCGAGGAACTGATCCAGTTCCCGGCGCAAGTCCGGCGTGTCGTCGTGTCCGTGGCTCTTGACCGCGTGCACGCTCGCCGCCTCGATCAAGTCCTGGCGTTGACTCTGCGGCGCCATGATCACCAACTGGCAGTTCTTCTCGCTCGGGAACTTCCCGCAGTTCGCCACTACCCACTTCCCAGAGGTCAAGCCGAGTTGCCTGGTGTCCACGGTCCGTCGCCCCCTTTTTCTGCGCCCATCGCAGACGCTTTCGTTTCCCCCGCCTCGCGGGTGATGCGGCCATTGTGTTCAAATCGTGTTGCGATTCGATAAACACGCGGTGCGCGGGCTTCACGTCATGATGAGCCAAAATTCCGCCGACCGCCGGCTATTCCTCCGCGAACGTGTGCTCGTGCGTACCAAGAATCTGGTATAGTCGGGCCAGACGGCAAGCGGGGCGGTGCGGAGATGGAAGGACTGCGCCTGCGGGAATTCAAGGCGGTGTCGTCGTTCCTTCAGGGCCTGTACGCGTTCCGCGATCGTTCGGGGCTTCGGACATACATCCTCTCGGCGCTCCCCCGGGTCGTCCCCGCCGACTCGATCTCCTACAACGAGGCCAACCCGCAGGCGCGCCGGAACGACTATGTGTCGGCGCCTGCCGTGCCCGCCGAATACGAACCTGCCTTTCTCCGGCACATGGGAGACCACCCGCTCATTTCCCGCCATCGCGAAACGGGCGACGGCCGCGCTGCGCGGATCTCAGACTTCCTTCCCCAGCGCCGGTTTCACCGTCTCGCGCTCTACAATGAATTCTTCCGGCCGTTGCGTCTCGAGTACCAGGCGGCCGTCACGCTGCCCGCCCGGCCCCCGCTTGTGGTGGGGATCGCCCTGGGGCGGCGCCTACGGGACTTCTCCGACCGGGAAGCACGGCTCCTCAATCTGCTCCGCCCCCACCTCGTCGAAGCGTACCGGAACGCCGACGTGATCGCCCGCATGCGCGAGGAGCAGATGGTCACCCGCCGGGCCCTCGACGGGCTGCCGCACGGTCTTGTCGCGCTGACGCGCGAGGGTCGTGTCCGGCTGGTCAACGCGGGGGCGGTGGGGCTGCTGGCCGCCTATTGCGGCGGTCCGCCGCGGCGCGGGGACCGCCTGCCCGACGCCCTGGAGCGCTGGGTCAAACTACAGGCCGCCGAGGCGGGTGAACCGGCCCCGGGGCCGGCCCGCGCGCCGCTGGTGATCGGGCGCGCCGGACACAACCTCGTGGTTCGACTGGTCGGCGGAGCGGACGAACGCCTGCTGCTCCTTGAGGAGCAGACAAGCGTTCTCTCGCCTCATGCGTTCCTGCCTTTGGGACTCACGCGCCGGGAGGCGGACGTGATGACCTGGGTCGTTCAGGGGAAGACCAACGCGGAGATCGCGACGATCCTGGGCATGAGCGCCTACACGGTCATCAAGCACCTGCAGCACGTGTTTGCGAAGCTGGGCGTCGGCACCCGCACCGCCGCGGCGGCGCACGTGCTGAAGGCCGTCAAGATTCTCCCCGCGTAAGACCGCCGTATCGCCCGCCCGCGCGCGCGAAGCCGCGAGCCGCGCCGGCGCGCCTTACCGGCCGAGTGAGCGGGCGACGTCGACTTTCTGGAACTCCGCGGCGAACGCGATCACGTATTCGGCGGCGCGGTCGAGGATCTGCTCGCCCCGCCGCCGGAGCGCTTCGACCTGGCGCGGGTCGACCTCGGGCGCGCTCGCGATGTCGACGTCCCAGGCGTCCACGGGAATGATGAGCGGCGCGCCGCCAAATTCGAAGTTGTTGAAGCCGAGCGGCTTGATCGCGTCCCCGAACATCTTCCGCAGCGGCGGCTGCGTGCCCCATTCCCCCTTGTATCCGCCGCCGCGAAGATCCGCGATCTCGGGCCCGCCGGCCGCCAGGGCAACCGCGAGCTCGACGATGTGGGTGCCGTCGGCGCAGAGGTCGGGTTGCAGGCGCTTCGTGATGTTCCACCATTCGACGATCGCGACGAGCATGCCGAGGTCGCGCACGTTTCGCCCGGCGCGGGTCAACGGCTCGCGGTTGCCGCCGTGGCCGTTCAGCATGATGACCTTCCGCGCGCCGTTGCGGTGAAGGCTGCGGCAGATGTCGGTGCAAAACGCTTCCATGGTGCTCTGGCTGATCGCGAGCGACCCGGGGTAGTCGCGCATCTTGTCGTTCTCGCCGTAGGGCAGCAGCGGGAGCGTGAGCATCCCCGTCTGCCGGCCGACCCGCTCGGCGATCGCCTCGACGGAGATCGCGTCGATGCCGATCGGCGTCGGGCCGTGTCCGTGGAGCGTGCCGACCGGCATGAGCACGGTGTCCGACCGGCGGAACGCCTCCTCGGCCTCCATCCACGACATGTCCTGTAACCGGTACTTGGGCATTCGGGGCACCCCCGGTGAACCGGCGATCCGCCTCGGCGAGACCCGCGCGGACGTACGCTCTGATGCGTGGCTTCGCGGCCGCGCGCGCCGATTCATGCTGCCCGGCAGTCTGACGCTACAGCGGGCCGAGCCAGCGATGATACTGGGTCGGCAGCGCGAAATAGACGGCGAGGAGGCCGACCAGCACGAGACTCGCGAGCGGCCGGACGAATCCGACGCCAAACGCGACGACATACGCGAGGAGGCCCGCGTTGTAGGCGCGGGTGATCGCCGCCACGAGCCGCGGGTCGGCGTCCGGCGCGAGCAGCCCGGACCGTCCGCTGGCATAGCGCCACAATACGTTCCAGACGGCGGCGATGAAGAGAAACGTCCCGGTGTAGACGGCGGCCGCGACCCGCTCGCCGTGGCCGACGTAGGCGGCGGCCAGCGCGGTGGGAAACGGCAGGAACGTCACGCCGAGCAGCAGGATGCCGTTCAGCACGAGGAGCGTATGATCGGTACGCCGGATCAGTGTGAAATTGAGATGATGGTTGATCCACATGATCCCGACGGTCGCGAAGCTGGTGACGAACGCCAGGTACGAGGGCCACGCCCGGAGCAGCGCGGACCACAGCGGCGGCCCGCCGGTGCCCGCCGGCGGCACCTTGAGATCGAGCACGAGCAGCGTCATCGCGATCGCGAAGACGCCGTCGCTGAACGCTTCGAGGCGCGACGTCGGCGTCGTCAGCGCCGGCCCGGGGCCGCCGGGGGAGCGGGGCGATGCGCGCGAGTCACCGGCAGCCCGTCAGCCCCCCGTCGATGACGAGCCCCGAGCCCATCGCGAACCGCGATTCGTCGCTCGCCAGGAACAGGGCCGCCGCGGCCACGTCGTCCGGCCTGCCGAGGTCGCCGGAGAGCTGCCGGGCGCGAACGTTCTCGAGCCCCTGCTCGTAGCTCGGGTACGATTCGCGGAGGTAGCGCTCCACGAACGGCGTGAGGATCGTCCCCGGCAGGAGCGCGTTCACCCGGATGTTGTAGGGCGCGTAATCGACCTGCATCGAGCGCGTCAGGGCCAGCACGGCGCCCTTGGACGCGGCGTACGATGCGCGGCGGGCCAGCCCCGTCTCCGCGATCGCGGACGACATATTGATGATCGACCCGGCCCGCTGCGCCATCATCGCCGGCACGACCGCGCGGCTCATCAGGAACACGCCGCGTACGTTCACGTCCATGACGCGGTCCCAGAGGTCGAGCGGCGTCTCGTGGACCGTGCCGACGCCGGCGATCCCCGCGTTGTTGAACAGGACGTCGATGCGCGCCCACCGCTCGAGCGTGAGCGCCGCCGTGCGCTCACACGCGGACGGGTCCGTGACGTCGGTCGGGGCCGCGAAGGCCCGGCCCCCGGCGGCCCCGATCTCCGCGTCGACGCGCGCGCCGGCCCGCGCGTCGACGTCGGCCACCGTCACGGCGGCGCCCTCGCGGGCAAACAGCAGCGCGGTCGCGCGCCCGATGCCCGATCCGGCGCCGGTGATGATGCAGATCTTGCCGGCGAGCCGCATTAGAGCATGCCGGCGCTCTTGAGCCAGGTCGTCGCGGCGTCCGTGACGGAGGCGCCGTTCACGACCCGCAGTTGGAGCTGCTGGCTGACCTGCGTCGTCAGCTTGGGCGCCAGGCGATTGAGGGCCGCGGCGATGGACGGCGCTTTCGCCAGCGTCGCATCGCGGACGATCGGCGCCGGGTGATAGATGGGGAACAGGTGGCGGTCGTCCTCGAGCAGGACGAAGTGATCTTTCGCGATGAGGGCGCTCGTCGTGTAGCAGACGTTCACGTCGGCCTTCCGCTGCTGGACGGCGGGAAACGTCAGCGCCTCATCGAGGACGATGACCTTCCCGAAGGTG
Source organism: bacterium (assembly GCA_035945995.1). Taxonomy (NCBI): domain Bacteria; species bacterium. The sequence goes on along the minus strand of DASYZR010000143.1, from coordinate 87,221 downwards.
AACCCGTACGCCGCCTTCATCCCCGGAAGCACGTTCGGATCGCTGGTGCCGTCCGGCGGCGACGCGACGGTGAGCTTGGGGGCCGCCTGCGCCAGCTGCGACACCTTGGTCCCCAGCCGGCCGGCCCCGGCCGACGTGGTGCAGATCCCGTACGTGTCGTTGAGCGGGGACATCGCGAGCCAGGTAATGTGAAACTGCTTCTCGTAGCCGGCCTTGACGAGGGCGTAGTCCTGCTGGTCGTCGTGGGTCGTCTGAAGCTTCAAGCGGGCCAGGCCGGTCGCGGTGAACTCGGGGTACAGGTCGATCTGGCCGCTCGTAATCGCGTTGAAGACGATATCGTTGGTCCCGAGCTTGGACTTTTCCGTGACGTCGAATCCGGCCTTGCGGAGCACGAGGACGTACAGTTTGGTCAACAGCTGGGCCTCGGTGTCGAGCTTGCCGCCCACGGTCAGGTGTCCCTTGCCGGGGGCGGCCGCGACCCCCGGGCTGATGCCCGGCACCACCGCGCTCATCATCGCCCCGACCATCACCAGGGCCAGGATCTGACCTCGGAACGAACCGCCACGCTTCAACATGACGCACATCCTCCTCCCGATATCATGGCATTCCACGCTGGAGCGACCACGTTCGCAGTCCCCGCGGCGTCAGCCCCCGCTGCGCCGCCCCGAGTCCGACCTCGGCGAGGATCGCCAGGACCGACACCGGCACCGTGCCGGCCAGAATCTGCGTGATGTCGACCTGGTAGAGTCCCGACAGAATGTAATCCCCGTACCCGCCCGCGCCGATGATGGCGGCGAGTGTGGCCGTGGCGATGATCTGGACGGCGGCCGTTCGGGCCCCCGAGGCGACCACGGGGAGCACCAGCGGCGCCTGAATGCGCAGGGCAATCTGCCGGCCGGTCATCCCCATCCCGCGGGCCGCGTCGACGACGGCGGGATCGACGCCGCGAAGACCGGCGAATGTATTCAACAGCACCGGGGGGACCCCTAGGACGGTCAGGGCCACGAACGCCGGGGTGAAGCCCAGGCCGAGGTACGGAATCGCCAGGGCCAGGAACGCGATGATCGGGACCGCGCGCATGAGCCCGCTCAGGTTGACGGCGAGAAAGGCCAGGACCGGCCGCCGCACGATCACCGCCCCGAGCACCGCGCCGATCACGGTCGCCGCGACGAACGAGGCGGCGCACAACGTGAGGTACTGCGCGCTGTGCCCCGCGTAGTCGTTGCTGGGATTGGTCACGAACCGGAGCAGCGCCGCCGTCATCGGTACGACCCGGCCTCCCGCCAGCGGCCCGCGGCCGTCTCAACCGCGAGGAGGAGGAAATCCGCGGCCACCGCCAGCAGGGCGATCACGATGCCCCCGGCCAGCACCTCGTCGTAGTTGGCGTTCTGGATGCTGCCGAAGATCAGGTCGCCCAATCCCCCTGCGCCGACCAGCGACGCGAGGGAGGCGATGCCGATCGTCGTCACCGTGGCCACCCGGACGCCTGCCAGCACGATGGGCAGCGCCAGCGGCGTCACGACACGGGCGAGCAGCTGCCGCCGGTTCATGCCCATCGCCAGCCCGACGTCGAGCAGGAGCGGATCGACGGCCTGAATCGCCGCCGCGGTGTTCCGAATCAGGACCAGCTGCGCGTAGAGCACGAGCGGGATCACGATCGTCGTGGTGCCGAGCCCGGTGGCAGGCACCAGCAGCGCGAGGAGCGCCAACCCCGGGATCGTGTACAGGAGACCGGCGAGTCCGACCACCGGGTAGTACAGGCGGCTGGAGCGGGCGACCAGCACGCCGAGCGGCAGCGCGATCAGGACCGAGATCCCCATGCTGATCCCAACGATCACCAGGTGCTGAAGCAGGAGGTTCGGCAGGCTCGACGGATCGCCGAGGGCGTAGCTCGACGGATTCAGGAGGAAGCGCACGGCGCGCGGGTCAGCCGCCCCCCGCCCTCAGTCGGTTGATTTCGTGCCCAATGCCCGCCAGCGTGGCGTACCCGAGCGGCTCCTGCGTCCCGTTGGCGACCACCGCCAGCGCGGGCGCTCCGGTCTCGAGCAAGACGAGCAGTGCCTCGAGCAACGTGGCGTCCGGCCCGAGCGGCGCCGCCGGCCGCCGATCGCCGCCCGGGACCGGTTCAAGGGCCGCGGAAACCGGAAGGTATTCGAGCTGGCGGAGGATCGTGTCGGCGCCGATGAGCCGCCGGACGAAGTCGTCGGCGGGCCGCGTCAGCAGCTCGACGGGCGTGCCGGCCTGGACGAGCCGGCCCTCCGACATGATGGCGATCAGGGAGCCGAGCCGGAACGCCTCGTCGACGTCGTGGGTCACAAACAGGATGGTCTTGCGCACCCCCTGCTGGATCCGAAGCAGCTCGGCCTGCATCCGGCTCCGCGTGATCGCGTCCAGCGCGCCGAACGGCTCGTCCATCAGGAGGATCCCCGGATCCGTCGCCAGCGCGCGGGCCAGCCCCACGCGCTGCTGCTCCCCGCCGGACAGCTGGCGCGGGTACCGCGACCGGTACTCCGCCGGATCGAGCCCCACCAGCGTGAGCAGCTCGTCGGCCCGCCGGATCATGCGGTCCTTCGCCCACCCCGCGACTTCGCCGGTCACGCGAACGTTCTCCGCCGCGGTCATGTGGGGAAAGAGCCCGGCCTGCTGGATGACGTAGCCGATGCGGCGCCGCAGCGCGATCGGATCTTCCTCGAGCACGTCGCGCCCGTCGATCAGGATAGCGCCGGAGGACGCCTCGACGAGGCGGTTGACCATCCGGAGAAGCGTGGTCTTGCCGGCGCCGGAGGTCCCCACGATCATGCACACGGCGCCCTCGGGAACATCGAACGTCACCCCGTCGACCACCGGGCGGGGGGCGCCAGGGTACGCCTTGGTCGCGTCCCGGAACGCAATTTTGCTCATCGCCGCGGGGGCGCAGGACCCCAGGACGCCGGCCGCCCCCTCAGCGCGCGGTCCATCCCTGATCCGCGGCGAGCGTCGTGCCGGTGATGCCGGCCGCGAGGTCGCTGCACAGGTACCGCACCGCCCCGGCGATCTCGTCGGGCTCGAGCAGCCGCTTGATCGCCGCGGGCTCGAGCATGACCTTCTCCACGACCTCCTGGACCGGGATCCCGTGCACCCTCGCCTGATCCGCGATCTGGCCTTCCACGAGCGGCGTGCGCACGTAGCCCGGGCAGATGGCGTTCGCGGTGATGCCGTGCTCCGCCACCTCGAGCGCGAGGACGCGGGTGAATCCCACGATCCCGTGCTTGGCGGCGGTATATGCGCTCTTGAACGGCGACGCCACCAAGCCGTGGATGGAGGCGATGTTGACGACGCGTCCCCAGCGATTGGCCATCATGTGCGGCAGCGCGTACTTGGTGCACAAAAACGTGCCGGTCAGCATCACGTCGATGAGCAGGCGCCACTTCTCTTCCGGGTATTCGTGGATCGGCGCGATGTACTGCAGGCCGGCGTTGTTGACCAGGATGTCGAGCCGGCCGAAGGCCCGCACGGCTTCGCCGATGAACCGCCGCACGTCGTCCGGCCGGCTCACGTCGGCCGCGAGTGAGACCGCGCGGCCTCCCGCCCGTTCGATCTCCGACGCGACCACGCCCGCCGCGTCGGGTCTGAGGTCGGCGACGCAGACCGCCGCGCCCCCGGCGGCGAGCGCGTGCGCCGTAGCCCGGCCGATGCCGCTGCCCGCCCCCGTGACGATGGCCGCCTTCCCCGCAACACTCAGATCCCACGCCGGCACGAGTCTCACCCCTTTTGCTGGCCGGACACGGCGGGCGTGCACCGCCGGCGTCCGCGCGCCGCCCCCTCTTCTTCGGCGGCGGCGCGGCCTCCCTGCCGAACAGCCGCGCGCCGGCCGGTGCCGCCGGCCACTGCGGTGATCCGGCCGCTTGCGGGGCGGGGCGGGGGCGCGTATGCTGATCGGAGATTGAACGGGCCGATCTACCGACTGATCCGCTGGGCGGTGCGCGGCATGGCGCGCGTGTTGTTCCGGCTTCGGGCCGTCGGCCTGGAACGCCTCGCGACGCCGGGACCCGCGGTCCTCGTCGCCAACCACGTCAGCTGGCTCGATCCGATTATTCTGCCGCTGGTGCTGCCGCGCAAGCCGGCGTTCCTTGCCATGGAGGAACTCTGGCGGATGCCGGGCGTCGCGTGGGTGATGCGGCTCTACGGCCCGCTCGCGATCCCGATCCGGCGCCAGGGGATCGACGCCTCGGCGCTGCGCCGGGCGACGGAGGCCCTCCGCCACGGCGCATGGCTGATCGTCTTTCCGGAGGGCGGGATTCCGCCGGCCGGGGAAGTGCGGCCGTTTCATCGAGGCGCCTCGATGCTCGCGGCGCGGACGGGCGCGCCGATCGTCCCGATCGCCCTCGTTGGAACGGACGACGCTCTCCCCCTCGGCCGCGTCATCCCGCGCGCGCGGCCGATCACGGTCTACGTCGGAGACCCGATCGCCGTGGCGACGGGCGACCGGAACGCCCTCGGCGACGCGGTCGCGCAGGCCGCCGCGCAAATTCGCTCCCTACGCACGGCGGCGCGCGCCCGCGCGCGCTGAGCCGCGGAGGCTTCGGCGCGTGAGCGGACGAACCTCGCTCACATGGCGTACGTCGGCACTCCGCTCCGGCGGCGGGAAGACCACCGCCTCCTGACCGGCGCCTCGCGCTTTCTCGACGACATCCGGCTGCCCGGAATGGTTCACGCGGCGATCGTCCGGTCGCCATACGCTCACGCCCGCGTCGTGCGCCTCGACGCGGAGACGGCGCGGGCGATGCCCGGGGTGGTCGCGGTGCTCACCGCGCACGATCTTGGCTCGCCGGTGCCGCGGATTCCGGCTGCACCCGTGTTCCCGGGCGTCGCACCGACGACTCATCCGCTCCTGGCCGATCAGACCGTCCGCTACGTCGGCCAGCCGGTCGCGGTGGTCGTCGCGGACAACCGCTATACCGCGGAGGACGCGGCGGAGGCGGTGCGGGTTGAGTACGAGGCGCTGCCCGCCGTGGTGGACGTCGACGCCGCGCTGGCGCCGGGCGCTCCGGTGCTTCACGCGTCCCTTGGGGGGAATGCTGTTTTCTCCCGCGAGGTGCGGGCGGGCGATCCAGAGGGGGCGTTTCGTGAGGCGGCCGTGGTGATCGAAGCCACGTTCGAGCAGCCCCGCCTCGCGGGGATGCCGCTCGAATGCCGCGGCGTGGTCGCGCAGTACGACCCGGCGTCCCGCCGGTTTGAGATCGCGCTGTCGACGCAGTCGCCGCACGGCGCGCGGGAGACCCTCGCCGAAATCCTGGGCGCCGACCGGGGACGGATCCGTGTGATCGCCCCGGACGTCGGCGGTGGATTCGGGGTCAAGGGCATCGACTATCCGGAAGAGGCGCTCGCCGCGTATCTCGCCCGGCGCCTGGAACGCCCGGTCGCCTGGGCCGAGGACCGGCTCGAAAACTTGAAGGCGACGATCCAGGGGCGGGGACAGCGGGCGCGCCTCCGCGCGGCGGCCGCCGCCGACGGCACCGTTACGGCGGTCGAGGGCGACATCCTGGCCGACCTCGGGGCGTACTGCTATTCGGTCACCGCGATCATCCCGACCCTCACAACACTCGTGGGGCTCGGCGCATACCGGATCCGGAACGTGCGGCTGCGAACGCGGGGGGTCGCGACGACGAAGGCGCCGAGCGGCCCCTACCGCGGCGCGGGGCGTCCGGAGGGCGCCTACTATATCGAGCGGCTGATGGATCTCGTGGCGGCGCGCCTCGACCTCGACCCCGCCGAGGTCCGCCGGCGCAACTTCATCGAGACGTTCCCGTACAAGGGGGCGACCGGACTCGTCTACGACTCAGGAAATTATCCGGCGCTGCTCGATCGGGCGCTGCGCCTGGCGGACTACGACCGGTGGCGGCGGGAACAGGCGCGCCGGCGCGAGGCCGGGCTGCCGCTGGGAATCGGACTCAGCACGTGGATCGAGACCGCGGGCGGCGGCGAGACGTGGGAGACCGCGATCGCACGGCTCGAACGGTCCGGCCGCGTGACGGCCGTGACCGGATCGTCGCCGCACGGCCAGGGACTCGCGACCGCGCTGAGCCAGATCCTGGCCGACGCGCTCGATCTTACACCCAAGGACGTCACGGTGCTCCACGGCGACACCGGCGCGATCCCCGAGGGCGTCGGCACATTCGGGAGCCGGTCGCTGTCGCTCGGCGGCTCCGCGATGGCGGTGGCGGCGTCCCAGCTGCGGACGCGCATCGTGGCCGCGGCGGCGAGACTCCTCGAGGCCGCGCCGCGCGATATCGTCCTCGAGCGCGGCCGGGCCGGGGTGCGGGGCGTTCCGAAGCGGTCGCTGACGTTTCGTGACATCGCGGCCCGAACCGGCGAGCCGCTCGACGCGAGCGCCCGGTTCGAATCCGAGCGGGTGATGACGCCGTCGGGCGCCCACGTCGCCGTGGTCGAAGTGGACCCCGACACGGGCGTCGTCAACGTCCTCGCGTACGTCGCGGTCAACGACTGCGGCCGGGTGGTCAATCCGCTGTTGGTTGAAGGGCAGGTGCACGGCAGCCTGGCGCAGGGGTACGCGCAGGCGTTTCTCGAGCACGTCGGCTACGGCGACGACGGGCAGCCGCTGACGGCGTCGTTGCTGGACTACACCGCCCCGACGGCCGCCGACCTTCCGCCGATCGTGTCGGACATACTCGAGACGCCCTCGCCGCTCAATCCGCTGGGCGCGAAAGGCATCGGCGAGTCGGGCACAATCGGCGCGCCCCCGGCTCTCGTGAACGCGGTGCACGATGCGCTGCGGCCGCTCGGCGTGCGCGCCCTCGACATGCCGATGACGCCGGACCGCGTGTGGCAGGCGATCCGCTCAGCCGGGCGCTCCCGGCCGTAGGCGTCGCGCATCACGTCCGCTCCCACGCGTAACCGGTGGCGGTCCGCACCACGCGGCCCCAGGCCGGGAAGCGATCGTGTGAAAACACCAGCACATTGTCGCGGCCGGCCGCCTCGGCGAGCAGGCGCCGGCGCGACGCGGCGAGTGAAGCGACGTCGCGGTTGGGAGGCGCCCACTCGACGTGCTCGACCTCGCACGGCAGATGAAACAAATCGCCCAGATAGTAGAATCGGCGCCCCGCCGACGCGACGCGGACGATGCAGTGGCCGGCCGTCTCGCCGGGCGCGGGGACGATCGTCACGCCGGGAGCCACCTCACGCGCGGCGTCGACGGGGTCAAGCAGGCCGAGGCCTTCCGCGAGCCCCAGGCGCCGCACGAGGGCGCTCTCCGGATCGCGCCGCGCCGGATGCTCCTCCCAATCGCGCCGGCCGATGACGTGCCGCGCGTTGGGGAAGCGCAACACAAGATCCGGTCCGCGCTCCATGGCCACGCCGGCGAAATGATCCTCGTGCACGTGGGTGATCAGCACGTGGGTCACGGAATCGGGTGCGACCTCGATCCGGCGCAGCGCGGCGGCGAGCCCGGGGGTCCGAGTGAGCCCCGGCCATTTGGCGGAGAACCCGCCCGCCCACGCCGAGGCGGGATCGTCGCACCCGGGATCGATGACGATCGACGCCTCCCCGAGCCGGATGTGGGCCAGGTTGAGGCCCAGCGTCACCGTGCCGGTCTCGTCCGCATCCGGCATCGCCCGGCGGCGTTCCGCGTCGGAGATCGGGAACCTCGGCGTCCAACAGAGCGTGCCGTCCGAAATCACCGTCACCACGGCCTCTCCGACTTGACGCGACGCGACGAACTCGGACATGCGCCCCTCCTGGATGTCACGGCGTGGCGTCACTTGCGGTGCGCTGCGCCGTGCCGTTCGTCGCCCCGCGGATGAAGCCCTACGTGGAGGGCGGGGTCGCGACCGGCGCGAACTGAGATGCTCATGTCTGCATCCACCTGCGCACGACCGCGATGACCCCACTCAGCAACACCGCCTGCGCGCAGGCCGCTCAGGTCAGCATCAACTTCGTGAACCTCGGCGCGTGGAAAGTATTCGTCCTCGGCATCGTGCAGGGCATCACCGAGCTGCTGCCGATCAGCAGCACGGCACACCTGCGCATCGTGCCGGCCCTGCTCGGCTGGCCGGATCCCGGATCCGCGTTTTCGGCCGCGATGCAGCTGGCGAGTCTGGTCGCGGTCGTCACGTTTCTGTGGCCCGATCTGAGGCGGATCGGACGGCAGACGGCCGAGGCGCTCGGCACCGGCAATTGGCGCGATCACTCGCTGCGGATGAGCGCCGGCATCGTGGTCGGCACGATCCCGATCGGCGTCGCGGGGCTCCTCCTGCAGCGGCGGCTCAACCAGTGCGACTCGCCCCTCCGGGGGATTGCGGTAATCGGGTGGGCCTGCGTGATCATGGGCGTGCTGCTCGCCCTGGCGGAGCGTTACGGGCAGCACGACCGGGCGGGCGGACGGCGGCGCTGGAACGACCTGTCCTTTGCGGACGGCCTGTACGTCGGCATCGCGCAGGCCTTCGCCCTCATCCCCGGCGTCTCGCGCTCCGGCTCGACGCTGACCGCCGGGCTGGCCCTCGGAATGGAGCGCGCCACGGCCGCGTGGTTTTCGTTCCTGTTGGGGGTCCCGGCGATCGTGCTGGCGGGACTCTACGAACTGGCGCACCTGAGAAAGGCGGGGCTCACCGGCCACGGCTGGGGCCTCCTCGCCTTGGGGCTCGCGTCCGGGTCCGCGGCTTCGTACGCCGCACTGTGGGCGCTCGTCCGCTATCTGCGGGACCACACCAGCTGGGTGTTCGCGTGGTACCGGGTCCTCCTCGGCATCGCCCTGCTGGCCGGCGCCGCGGCCGGATTGCTCCACTAGCGTCGCCCCGCATCACCGCGTCCGCCCGGCGGTAACCGGCCCCCCCACGGCGGCCACACGCCGCGCCCTGTGACCCGTTTCACACCCCGCGTATCTCGACCGGACGGTCACCCTCGGATAGAGCTACCTCCTGAGGCAATCGACGACGTTCGCGGGACTCGCGCGGGCCATCGAAAGCACAGCCCGCGGTCTCGTCGTGCTCGATTCCCACTTCGCGCACGGGGTCCCCGAGCGGCGGCGCGACGGCTTCGAGGTCACGCCCCGGCAGGGGGAAATCCTGGCCCTGATGGCCGCCGGCTTCACGAACACGGCGATCGCCGACATGCTGCGCCTGCGCGGCAAGTTCATCGAGAACCAGATCAACCAGCTGTATCAGCGCCTGCAGATCGAACCGGGAGACGCTTCCGTCCAGCCGCGCGTTCGCGCGGTGCTGACGTGTGCGGAGAAATTCGCAGCGGCCGGATCGGTCGGGGGGCGCAGCACAGCGCCTGAACGGACGGCGGAACCCGGGGGCGCCCGTCAGCCTCCCGGCCAGCGCACCACCCCGAAGCCGTCGTCGTCCCACGCGATGCGGCAGGACGGTGACAGGCGCGCCACCCGCTCGATCACGGCGCGTCCCTGGTCGGGCCCGGCCAGCACGGGACTCCCGCGCTGCGACCGCGGCAGCCCGTGCCCCAACGTCACCGGATAGAGCCGGATTTCGAGGAGCCGGTCGCCGTCGAACCGCATGATCGGGACCACGCTCTCCCAGTACGCCGGATCCGCCGCGAACCCGCCCCGGGCGCCCCGCGCGTCGAACAGATCGGCCGGGGTCGCCGTGACCGGCAGGCCGAGGCGGTCGTAGAAGTCCTGGGGCTGCCGCCACGGCGTCTCATTCTGGAAGATGAAGTTGCCGAGGCTGTAGAAGATCGGCCGGCCCCGGTGCACCTCCATCCCGCGCACCACGTGCGGCCCGTGGCCCAGCACGAGATCGGCCCCGGCGTCCACGGCCGCGCGGCAGAACGCGGGAATGAACTCCGCCGGCTGCTCGCGCACGCCGTCTTGCTGCTCGTGCGCGTGGACGCTCACGAGCACCCACTCGGCCTGGCGCCGCGCGTCGCGAATCCACGCGAGGTTGCCGGTGAGATCGCCCGCGTGCGGCTCGGTCCGGACGCCCTGCGGCTCGCCCACGCGAAACCGCTGTCCGAACGCCGTCGTGATGCCTTCCGGATCGGGCCGTTGAAACCCCAGCTGGATGGAATGCTCCCGCGCTGCGCTCAGGCGAAGCCGCCGGTCGATGCCGCGGACGGTCTCGAGCGTCGCGCGGTCCACGACGATCGTCGTCTCGAACCGCAGCGGGTTGACGCCGGGCCGCCCCTGGCAATCGGGACGCTGCTCGCCCGCGGGCGCGCCCGGCGGGAACGTGCTCGTCACGGCGAGCAGGGCGACGCGGCCGGCGGGCGTTTCAAGGTACCGCGGCATCCGCGCCTCCGCGAGGTGCCGGCCGAGGCCGGCGTACACGACGCCGGCGCGGTCGAGCGTCGCGAGGGTGCCGAAGAGCCCTCCCTCACCCCAGTCGAGCATGTGGTTGTTGGCCGCGGAGTAGAGGTTAAACCCCATCGCCACGAGATCGTCGATGATCGCCGGGGCGCCGCAGACATACGTGCCGCCGCTGGCGGCCTGCGGATAGCCCTGGAAGTCGTGGAGCGTCCCCTCGAGATTCACGAACCGCGCATCGGCGGCGCGGATGAGATCGCCGAGCCGCCGATGCGCGGAATCGCGGGAGGCGATGCGCTGCGTGACGAGGGCGTCGCCGGCGGCGGACACGGTGAGCGGACGGGGCATGTGTCCGGCCTATTCTTGCGCGGCCCGGGGAAGTCCTCGGGCCGCGCGCCGGCCGGCCGCGGCGTGCGGGTCGGCGAGCTCGCGCACGGCGTCGCCGACCAGGTTCAGGGAGAGCACCGTCAGCACGATCGCCACGCCCGGAAACACCACGAACCACGGCGCGGTGTCGATGTAGATGTGCGCGTCGTCGAGCATATTGCCCCACGTCGGCGCCGGCGGCCGCACCCCGAGCCCGAGAAACGAGAGCGCGGCGTCCGCGAGGATCGCTTCCGCAAAGACGAATGTCGACTGGACGATCAGCGGCGTCAGCGCGTTGCGGAGAATGTGCACGCCGAGGATCCGGGCGTCGCCCTCACCGAGCGCCACGGCGGCCTCGACGAACGCGCGCTGCTTGAGCTGCAGAGTGGAGGCACGCACGATGCGGGCGGTCCGCGGAAAGTACACGAGCGCGATGGCGATGATCTCGTTGCGCGCGCCGACGCCGAGGGCGGCGACGAGTGCGATCGCGAGCAGGATCGCGGGAAACGACATGAGGCCGTCGAGGATCCGCATCACAGGCGCATCGACGCCCCGATAGTAGCCGGCGGCCAATCCGGTGACCGTGCCGGCCGCGGTGCTCATCACCATGACGCCGAGGCCGATGAGCAGCGAGACGCGGCCGCTGTACACGACGCGGCTCAGCACATCCCGCCCGAAGTTGTCGGTGCCGAAGAGGTGGGCGGGTCCGGGCGGCGCCAGCCGCGCCGACATGTCGATGCCGTTCGGAGCCGGCAGGCCGAGCACCGGCGCGAGCAGGGCCGCCAGCGCGATCACCCCCAGCACCGCGAGCGAGGCGGCGGCGATCGGGCGCCTGCGGACGAGCGCCCTCAGGAACGCGTTCATCGATCCGTCGTCCCTAGTACGTGATGCGCGGGTCGAGCGCCGCGTACAGCAGGTCGACCGCGAGGTTGACGGCGACGTAGACGAGCGCGACGAACAGCACGACGCCCTCGATGACCGGGTAGTCCCGCCGGCCGATCGACTGCACGATGAGGTTCCCGATGCCCGGCAGCACGAAGACCGTCTCGACGACCACCGCGCCGGAGAGGAGATTGGCGAGACTCGTGCCGACGACGGTCAGCGTCGGGATGAGCGCGTTGCGGAACGCGTGGCGGGTCAAGACCCGCGGCTCGCGGACGCCCTTGCTCCGCGCGGTCCGGATGTAGTCCTCGTCGAGGACGTCGATCGTCGCGTCCCGCGCCATCCGCGCGACCAGGCCGGCCTGGGTGAATCCGAGCGCCACCGCGGGCAGGATCAGGCTGCCGAGCCAGGGCCCGATGCCGTGCGCCGGCGAGACGTAGCCGGCGACCGGAAAGAGCCGCACCGCGACCGCGAGCAACGCGATCAGGTTGAGCCCCGTCCAGAACGACGGAATCGAAACGCCGAGCAGCACGAATATCATGAAGCCCTGGTCGAACCGGGTGTGACGCTTCCAGGCGGCCAGGATGCCAGACGGGATCGCGACCGCGAGCGCCAGCAACTCCGCCAGTCCCGTCAGGCTCATCGTGGGCCCGAGGTGAGTCCAGATCGCGCGCGTGACGGACTGCCGCAGGAAGATCGAGTCGCCCAGATCGCCGCGCAGCACGCGCTCCAGCCACACCGCAAACTGCACGTAGAGCGGCCGGTCCAGTCCGAGGGCGGTCCGCAGCTGCGCGATCTGCGCGGGCGAGGCTTCCGGGCCCAGGATCACCGAGGCCGGGTCGCCCGGAATGAGATGGATCAGCAGGAACACGGCGACGCCGACGACGGCGAGCACCGGGACCAGCGCCAGCGCGCGTCCGGCCGCGTAGCGCGCCATGCGCGGTCAGATCCGGGCGGGGACTCTCAGTGCGTCACCCACGTGTTCCAAAACCTGACGTCGAAATAGCCGGTGTAGCCGTGCAGGCGGCCGTTGTTGTAGACCTCGAGGCCGAACTCGTTGCCGACCTTGGCCACCGGCACCTCGGCATAGAAGAGGGTTTGAATCTGATCCATGACCCTGCTCCGCGCGCCCGCCGCGGTGACGGGCGTGCGGCTCCACTCTTCCAGCAGCCGGTCCAGTGCGGCGCTCTTGTACCAACCCGGCCACTTCTGGCCGAAGAAGATGACGCCGGTCGGGTCGATCGACGGCGAGAAGCCGGTGATGAACATGTCATAGAGCTCCGGCTTGGTCCGCCGGCTCAAGAGGGTCGCCCAATCGTAGACCTGTGAATCGACGTTGAAGCCCACCGCCTGGAGTTCCGGCGTGAGCACCTGGGCCATGTTGTACATCCAGGTATAGTCTTTGGTCGACATCAGCACGATCTTCTGGCCCTTGTAGCCGGCCTCGCGCATCAACTCGCGGGCCTTGTCGAGATTCTGATGGTTGTAGACGTCCGCCCCCGCGGCGCTGTGCACGTCGCGCTGCTCGGGAAAGAAGAGCCCCGGGTCCAGCTGCCAGAAGGCCTTCGGCCCGGCGGCGGCGGCCATGAGGTCCGAGTCCTTCATCGCGTCCTGCACGGCCTGGCGGAGCCGCACGTCGGTGAACGGCCCGTGCGCCTTGTTGAACACCACGCCGGGCCAGCTGAACACCTTGACGATGTCCGCGGTCAGGCGGCCGTTCGATTTGACCTTCGGGTACAGATCCTGCGGCAGTTCGAGGGCCAGGTCGTACTGTGCCGTCGACACGCCGGCCAGCCGCACCTGGGGGTCCGTGACCGGGTAGAAGTCGATCTCGTCCGCGTAGGCAACTTTGCGGCCGGTGAGCCCGCCCCAGTTCTCCGTGCGCGAGATGTAGCCCGGGTTGCGCGCGAGCACGATCTTCTGTCCCCGCGTCCACTGCTTGAAGATGTAGGGCCCGGTGCCGACCAGCTCGGCGAGCGGTTGTAATCCCGCCCGTTCCGCGATCGCCTTCGGCATGATCACGGCGGACTGCTTCGGGTCGCCGAGGTTGGTGATGAGCGGGGTGAAGGGCGCGGAGAGCGCGATCTCGACCGTCGACGAATCGACCGCGCGCAGCGCCGTGATGAACTTGAACGTCTCCTGGCCGCCGCCGCTGAGCCTGCCCCAGCGCTGCAACGACGCGATCACGTCGTCGGCCGTCACCGGCTGGCCGTTGTGGAACGTGAGGCCCCGGCGGAGCCTGATCGTGTAGCGCCGCCCGTCCGGGCTCACGGTGTAACCCGCCGCGAGCAACGGCCGCACCGTGTACTGCTGGTCGATCGCAAAGAGCCCCTCGAAGACGTGCCAGGCGACGAGGCGCGTCGCCGTTGCCGTCGAGGACGTCCAGTCGAACGTATTCGGCTCCGCGTTGGTCGCCACGCGGATCGCGCCGCCGGCCTGGGCCTGGCCCGAGGCCGCGCCGCCGGATGCCGTCCACAGGAGTACCGGAACCACCGCCGCCGCCAGAATGCGGCGCCCAACGCCGGTCCGCATCACCGACACCGCCTTTCTCCCCGTTCGCGCCCGTCCCGGAGCATCGTCAGAAAATAGCGATGCACGCGATCGTCGGACGTGAGCTCCGGGTGAAACGCGGAGACCAGCATGTTGCCCTGGCGCACCAACACCGGCTTTCCGTCGAGGGACGCCAGCACGCTCGCCTCCGGTCCCACCCGGTCGATGACCGGAGCGCGGATGAACACGGCGTGGAGCGGCCGCTCGCCGAGCGCCGGCACCGCGAGGTCCGTTTCGAACGAGTCCGCCTGCCGGCCGTAGGCGTTCCGCCGCACCTCGATGTTCATCACCCTGAGGAGCGGCGGCTCGCCGCCGCGCGCCGTCTCGGAGAGCATGATCATGCCGGCGCAGGTGCCGTACACCGGCATGCCTTCCCGGACCCGTTCGGGAATCGCCCGGTCCAGCCCGTACTCCACGGCCAGCTTGCCGATCGTGGTGGATTCGCCCCCCGGGATGATCAGCGCGTCGACACGGGCCAGGTCCTCGGGCGTCCGCACCTCGACGGCCTCGACGCCGAGGGATTCGAGCATCTTCACGTGTTCGACGACGTCGCCTTGGAGCGCCAGCACGCCGACCTTCGGTGTCTCGTTACCAGCCACGGGTTTGAAGAAGCTCGCCCTCCGGGAGTTTCCGGACGTCCAGACCCTTCATCGGCTCGCCGATGCCCTCGGACACCCGTGCCACGACGTCCGCGTCCTTGAAGTGCGTGGTGGCCTCGACGATCGCCTTCGCCCGCCGCGCCGGATCCTTGGATTTGAAGATCCCCGAGCCGACGAAGTTGCCGTCGCACCCCAGCTGCATCATGAGCGCCGCGTCCGCCGGCGTCGCGATCCCGCCCGCCGAGAAGTTCACGACGGGGAGCCGCCCGAGTGAGCGCGTTTCGAGCACGAGCTCGTACGGTGCGCCGAGTTCCTTGGCCACCGTCATGAGCTCTTCTTCCGGCGCCGCCTGGAGCATGCGGATGCCGTCCATGACCGCGCGCATGTGACGGACCGCCTCCACGACGTTCCCCGTTCCGGCTTCGCCCTTCGTGCGGATCATCGCGGCGCCCTCGCCGATGCGCCGGAGGGCCTCGCCGAGATCGCGGCAGCCGCACACGAACGGGACTTTGAACACGTGCTTGTTGATATGATACCGCTCGTCGGCCGGCGTGAGGACTTCGCTCTCGTCGATGAAGTCGACGCCCAGGGCCTCGAGCACCTGCGCCTCCACGAAGTGGCCGATCCGCACTTTGGCCATCACCGGAATCGTGACGACCTCCATGATCTCCTTGACCTTGAGCGGATCCGCCATTCGGGCGACGCCCCCCTCGGCCCGAATGTCGGCCGGCACCCGCTCGAGCGCCATGACGGCGCAGGCGCCGGCGTCTTCGGCGATCTTCGCCTGCTCCGCCGTCGTCACGTCCATGATCACGCCGCCCTTCAGCATCTGCGCCAGGCCCCGCTTCAGCTTGACCGTTCCGACCTCTGCCATCTCCGTGCCTCCCTCCGCGCGGTTTACGCGTTGCCGGCCGCATTCCCGGCCGAAGCCCCGTCCAGACCAAGTGGTGACGCGATTCCCTGCAGCGCCCCGATCACGACCCCGATGTGCTCGTCCACCGGGACGCCCAACTCCTCGGCTCCCCGCACGATGTCGTCCCGCCGCACCGCGCGGGCAAACGCCTTGTCCTTCATCTTCTTGCGCACCGAGGCGACGTCGACTTCGGCGATCGCGCGGGAGGGCCGGACGAGGGCCACGGCGATCACGAAGCCGCACAATTCGTCCGCGGCGAACAGGGCGTGCTCCATGCGCGTCTCCCGCGGCACGCCGCTGTAGTCGGCGTGCGACAAAATCGCCCGGCACAGCGGTTCGGCCAGCCCGCGCTCCCGCAGCATCTCGACACCGGCGAAGGGATGACCCGCCTCCTCGGACGGGTGCTTCTCATAGTCGAGATCGTGCAGGAGACCGGCGAGGCCCCAGGCGTCCTCATCCTCCCCGAACCGGCGGGCGTACGCGCGCATCACTGCCTCGACCGCCAGCATATGCTTTTGCAGATTGACCGAGGGCGTCTCGGCGACCAGAAGCGCCCATGCCGCGTCTCGCGTCACGTTACGAGCACCTTCCTCGGCTCAGACATAGCAAACGATTCGTCAGTTGCTATTTATTATTAATAACACTAGTTGACTTCCTCTTCAAACATAGTAACATATCTATAATCTACGCTGCCAGTTTAGTCAATATTATTATCTACAGTCCATATTGGCGGCTTAGCCTGTTAAGGGTTCGCGATATCGCAACGCACGCACCATCGAGAAGGACAGGATTGGAGGCAAACGTGAGCTCAATCCAACTGGCGCGGGATTCGGATGTGCCGATTTACCGCCAGCTACACGCCGAGCTCGCGGCGCTGATCCGATCGGGCCGGATAGCCCCTGGTGAGCGTCTCCCGTCGGTCCGCGAACTCGCACGTGAGCTCGCCGTAAGTCTCATCACGGTCGTGCAGGCCTATCAGGTGTTGGCCGCGGATGGGCTCGTGCAGGCCACTGTCGGCCGCGGAACGTTCGCCGTTATCCCTGCGACGCCAGCTGCAGCCGGCAACGTTTCACGTGAAACAGTCCATGATCAAGACGCGTTGGCCTGGCAATCATCGTTGCCCGTTCACCTGCGCGCGCCCCGCGTTGCGGCGATGGAGGCGCTACTGAAACCCGCCGTACGGTCCAACGTAATCCCTCTGGCCGGCGGGATTCCGGACCCGACGCTGTTTCCGGTGAGAGCGCTTGGCCGCCTGTGGCATCGGGCCCTTGCGATCGAAGACCCGAGGTTCCTACAGTACGGCTCTCCTCAGGGAGATCAAAACCTGCGAGGGTGGGTCGCGGACCATTGCGGAGCGCTAGGGATCACGGCGAGGCCCGAAGACGTGCTGATTACGTCCGGATCACAGCAGGCGATCGACCTGGTGACCAGGACCCTAGTGGCGCCTGGCGACCACGTGCTCGTCGAAAGCCCAACGTTCCTGACCGCGCTGGATATCCTCGAGGGCCGCGGCGCGAAGGTGATCGGTGTACCCGTGGACGCCGACGGCATGCGCGTCGACCTCGCCGCGTCGCTGATCGACCGGTTTCAACCCAGGCTGATCTATACGGTTCCGACCGCTCAGAATCCAACGGGAACGGTCATGAGCGACGAGCGCCGGCGGCGGCTCGTGGCCATGGCGCGCCAACATAATCTGCTCGTCCTTGAGGACGACTCCTGCAGTGAGTTCACCTATGACAACGAGCCCCCGCCGGGAATCAAAGCCTATGACTCCGGCGGGCACGTCCTGTTTGCCCGGAGCTTTTCCAAGACGGTCATCCCGGGACTTCGCGTCGGGTGCGTCGTCGGCCAGGGTCCGTTGATGGCCCGGCTGATCGAGGCGAAGCTGGTTATGGACAGGTTCACTTCGCCGCTGATTCAGCGGACACTCTGGCGCTATCTGTCATCGAAGCAGTACGCGCGCGATCTGCGAATCGCAACGGACACGTACCGGCGCCGGCGGGATACCGTACTCAGGGTCCTGGAAGCGTCGATGCCCCCGGGCATTGAGTGGACGCGGCCGGCCGCCGGGTTCAATCTCTGGATCACGCTGCCGGCTGAAATTCCGGCTCGGGAGGCCTTCGCCGAAGCGCTGAAGGAAGGCGTCGCCTGTGGGCTCGGTGATCTGTTTCTTCCGCACACTCCACCGCCGTCGGGGTTACGGCTTTCGTTCGCGGACAAATCGGAAGACATCTTGACCGAGGGCATCAGACGGTTGTCGGTCGCCCTTCGAAGGCTCATGGCGGGCAGGGCGGTCCCCGCCCCCGACCAATCGGAGTACATGACCACGGTGTAGCGGCCGGCGGGTGGTGAGCGGTTACCGGAGCAGCAGGTCGATCAGCCGCTCCAGGTCCTGGGACGAGTAGTACTGAAGCTCGATCGTCCCGCGACCACCCCTTCCGTGAATGGCCGCGCCGGTCGTATAGCGCTCCCGCAATTGCCGCTCGAGATCGACAATCTGTGGATCGCGGCGGCGCCCCGAGCGAGACGATGTTTCACGTGAAACACGACGCGTCCTCGCCCGTACCACGGCCTCCGTCTCTCTGACCGACAGGGAGCGTTCCTCGACCACCTTCCAGACGTCGAGCAGCGTATTCGGGTCCAGAAGCGCGAGGAGCGCCCGGCCGTGCCCTTCGGTGATCCGGCCATGGCCGATTGATGCTTGAACCTCCGCCGGAAGATCCAGCAGCCGGAGAGTGTTCGCCACGGCCGGCCGGCTCGAGCCCACAGCGTCCGCGACCTCGTCCTGTTTCATTTGGAATTCTTCGGCGAGCCGCCGGTAGGCCAGCGCCCGCTCGATCGCATTGAGATCCTCCCGCCGTAGGTTCTCAACCAGCGCGATCTCAAGCATCTCCCGGTCGCCGAGTTCCTTCACGACCGCAGGAATCGTGACGAGGCCGGCCTCCTTGGCCGCCCGCCACCGCCGCTCGCCCGCCACAAGCTGGTACCCTCCGTCTTGGACCCGCACCACGATGGGCTGGAGCACACCGTGCTTCCGGACAGACGCCACCAACTCGTCGAACTCCTGGCCGGCGATGTCCCGGCGCGGCTGGAAGGGGTTTGGCATCACGCGAAAAACGTCGATCTCCGAAGCGGCACCGACGGCTTCAGCCGACGCCCCCGGGATGAGGGCATCGAGGCCACGACCGAGTCCGCGTCTAATCATCGCCGTCACCTCGCAGCGCAGGGATGTGGTCCATCGCTCGTGGGCCGGGAACTGCGGATGGAGGGGATGCCAGCCCGACACGCTCCGCAAGTTCGAGTGCGAGGGCAAGGTACGCGGCGGCTCCGCGCGACCCCGGCGCGTACTCGCCCACCGGCTGGCCGTAACTGGGGGCCTCGGCCAACCGCACGCTCCTCGGAATCTCGATCTTGAACACGAGATCCGCGAAGTGCCGCCGGACTTCGGCGCCCACCTGATCGGACAACTTGGTCCGGGGATCGACCATGGTCAGAAGCACCCCGGCCACCCGCAGGCGGGGATTGAGATGGCGCCGCACGAGACCGATCGTGTCCAGAAGCTGTGTCAGGCCCTCCAACGCGTAGTACTCGCACTGGACAGGAATCAGGCAGGCCTCGGCGGCCGCCAGCGCGTTGACCGTGAGGAGACCGAGCGACGGGGGACAGTCCACGAGGATCAGGTCGTAGCGATCGCCGACCCGCGCCAGCGCCGACCGCAGTTTCGACTCGCGCGCGATCTGCGGCACCAGCTCGACTTCCGCGGCCGCCAGGCGCGGGTCGGCCGGCGCGATCTCCAGCCGTGCCGTGGGCGTGGGGATGATCACGCCGTCGAGCGGCGCGCCCATGACAACCGCGTCGTACGTGCTCGATGCGAGCGCGCGCTTGTCGATACCGGCGCCGCTGGTGCAGTTGCCCTGCGGATCCATGTCCACGAGGAGGATGCGGTGGCCGAACGACGCGAGGGAGGCGCCGAGGTTGACGGCGGTGGTCGACTTGCCCACGCCGCCTTTCTGATTCACGATCGCGAACGCGTGCGGCGTTGCTGCGACTCCTTTGTGCTGCGTCGAAAGTGCGATGCCTGCCCCGATCGGCGTCGATGCGATCGGGGACGTGTTCCCGCAATCGTCCGGCAAATCCTCCGGCGCCCCCGGCCGGACCGCCGCCGGCCCGGGGCGGCCGGCCGCCACCCGGCCGTCACGCCGGAAGGGTATATATATAGATGTATACACGGTCAGATGCTCGCCTGAACGCACGGCCCCCGATCGCGCCGGTCCGCCACGCCGGGGCCGGGTTCCCTACAACGGCCGGCGCGCCGGAACTCCCGCCCGCCTCGGATATCGGGCCGGCGCCTCGACGACCTTCTTCAGCAGCACGGTGGGGGAGCACAGCTGGGACCCCGCGGCACGGACCGCGGCCTCACCGCCGAGCAGCGTGAGCGCCCGAGCTGCTTCGCCGACCTCGTGCGCCGCGCCGGGGCCCTTCGGCAGGACCGCCATGCCGCCGGCCCGGAGCAGCGGCAACGTGTACTCAGCGAGGACGCGCACCGGCGCGAGTGCTCTCGCCGTCACGACGTCGTACTGCCCGCGATGCGCCGGATCCCGGCCCAGGGCCTCCGCGCGCATCTGCACGACATCGACGTTTGACAACGCGAGCTCCCGGGCGACGATCTCGAGGAATGCCGTCTTCTTCCTGGCCGCGTCGACGAGCACGACGCGCAGACCCGGACGCAGAATCGCGAGCGGCACGCCGGGCACGCCGGCGCCGCTGCCGAGATCGACCAGGCGCCCGGACTCCGGCACGAAGGGCAGGATGCAGAAAGCACCGACGACGAGCACCGCCGCGGCCTCGGTCGAGTCCACGCCGGTCAGTTGCACGCGCGGGCGCCACTCGTCGACCAGCGCGAGGAAGCGTTCGAGGCACGTATACCGGTCGGGGGAAATCGTCAGATCGAGCTCCGCGGCCCCCGCCGCGAGGACCGTGCCCGGTCCGTGAGGCGCCGCCACCGGTGGCGTTAGCCCTCGGCGTCCTCCACGGCGTCTTCGTCGGCCGCGTTCGGCTCGCCGCGTCGCGCCTCCGGCGCACGCCGTGGGCCGACTCCGGCCGGCACGCTCCCCCGAGGCGCGATGACGATGTGCCGCTCCGCGCCATCGCCCTCGCTGTATGTCGTCACGTTGGAATCCTCGGCCATCATCGTGTGGATGAAGCGCCGCTCCGATGCGGGCATCGGGTCGAGCGGCACCGCCTCGCCGCTCCGGCGAACGCGGCCGGCGACGCGCTGCACCAGCGCCTGCAGCGTCTCGCGGCGCCGCTCACGATACCGTTCCGCGTCCACGACGACCGGCACCCGCCGGCCCACGCGCCGCATCGTGATCAGGTTGACCAACAGGTCCAGCGCCTCGAGCGTCTGTCCGTGCCGGCCGATCAGCGGGGCGAGCTGGGGCCCGGCGACCGTGACGTGCACCGCGCCTTCCTCCTCCCGCGCCGTCACCGAGACGCTCATGCCCATCGCGTCGACCAGCGACGCCGTCACCCGGCGCGCCACGGCCACGGGATCGTCGGTCGCGACGAGGGGCGCCGCGACGGCTTCGTCCGCGTCGCCGGCTTCGATCGCCGAAAGGAGAGTCACGCGCACCCGGGCCTCCCGGGAGCCGAGCCCGAGCACCCCCCGGCTGCCCTCATCGAGCACCATGAGATCCACGTCTTCACGCTTGGCCCCGAGCGTGCGAAGGGCGTTCCGGATCGCCTCCTCGACCGTGCGTCCGGAGCCCTCGGCCGAGTTCACGCCTGTTTCGCCCCCTTCCGGCCGCCTTGGGCGCGGCCGCGGCGATCGATGGGCTTGGCGGCGGGCTGTGCCGGCGCCGCGGTGGCTCGGGACTGCGCGATCGCCTGTGACTTCGTCGGCTCAACCGCCTTCGGATGCGGCGGGCCCACGACGAGGAAGTATTCGCCGATGTAGGCGGTGGTGGACACGGTCCAGTAGATGGACAGCCCCACCGCGTAATTCAGCGCGAAGTACCCGAACATGATCGGCATGAAAACGAACAGCTTGGCCTGGGTCGGATCGGTCACGCTCATCTTCTGCTGGTACCAGGTGGTCAGGCCGACCAGCACGGGGAAGATCAGCGCCACGAGGTACACGGGATGGTTCGGCAGCGCCCGCAGCACGTACATCATCGGCCGGTCGGCCATGCCGAGCCACGGCATTCCAGTGACGGTGGCGGTCCCGAACAGATCTCGGCGCGACAGCAGGCCGAAGAGTCCGTAGAGCACGGGCATCTGCACGAGCATCGGCAGGCAGCCCATCATCGGATTCACGTTGTGGGCGCGGTAGAGCGCCATCATCTCTTGATTGAGCGTCTTGGGATCTTCCTTGTGCTTGCGGCGGAGCGTCTCCATGTGCGGCGCCAGCACCTGCATCGCCTTCATCGACCGCAGCTGAACGCGCGTCAGCGGATGGATCACGGCCTTGACGATCAGCGTCAGCAGCACGACCGACAGGGTGTAGTCATGCGTCAGTCCGTGGAGTGCCGCGAGCACCGCGGCCAGGACGTTGATGACCGGACTGAGCAGCTTAAACAACCTCAGGCCTCCGCGCTTCGGCAGGGCGCCCCGGGACGGGATCGTAGCCCCCCGGATGAAGTGGATGGCACCGGAGCACCCGGCGTACGGCCAGCCAACCGCCCCGGACGAGCCCGTGGTGTTCGACCGCCTGCGCGGCGTACTCGGAGCATGACGGTGTGAACCGGCACGACGGCGGCAGGTACGGCGAGATCCAACGCTGGTACCAGCGGATCACCCCGACCGCAATCATACGCCCTACCCGGCATCCCCGCATATGAGCCGCCCAGCGGCGCACAACGCGTTCATCTCCTGCACGATCTCCGCAAACCCGGCCTGCGCAATCCCGGAGCGCGCGACCAGCACGATATCGCCGCGGCCGCACAACCGCGGCTCCACGCGGCGAAACGCCTCCCGCAACCGGCGCTTGGCTCGATTTCTGACGACCGCGCCGCCGAGCCGGCGTCCCGCGGTCACCCCGACGCGGCGTTCCGCCGCCGTAGCCCGAAGGTAGAGGACAAGCGTCTCGCCAGGATAGCGGCGGCCTTCGCGATACACCCGGGAAAAGTCCGCATGCGAGACCAGCCGGCCGGCCCTGGCGGCCATCGGCTCGGGGGACGCTGCCGGCCCGCTACGCGGGCGAAAGCCGGCGCCGGCCGCGCTGCCGCCGCCGCCGCAGCACATTGCGCCCTCCCGGCGTCCGCATTCTCACCCGGAACCCATGCGTCCGGGCGCGGCGCCGGCGGTTGGGCTGAAACGTACGCTTCACGATAGTACCCTCTACGGTGAGTACGGGCCCCAACCGGGGCTCGGAGACCAAATGAATATAGCACACAGCCTGAGCACCGTCCACGGAAGCGAGCCGCAAGACGCCCTATGCCGCGGGAATCAGAAGGCCCACCCGGCACCACTGCGCAACTGAAACCCTGCCGGCCGATTCGTGGGAGAATTTCGCCAAATTGGTGATAACTTGTGAATATTAACGCATATTACCCACAGTTTTCACGGTAGCCAGCAGGTCAACAACGGACACCGCTTCCCTTTTCATGCAGATCGTGGAGTTTTTTGGCATCCCGGCAGGAGTCGGACGGGATTATCCACAACATCTTCCATACCTGTGGATAACACCGTCCACTCGCCGTTACCCGTATGGGACAACGTCGGCACACACCGGCAGTGAGGGACCGCGCGGGCAATCGCTGAAAACGCGGCCGTCTTCTCTCCACAGAGTTGACCGCACCCCGGCACGTCACTGGCACGTTCGAAAAGCCTGGGACGTCAGGCGCAAACAAAGGAGGGCCTCCGCATGCAGCCAAATTTCTCTTGGCGCATGCGGGGGGCTCGTCTCGATGCAGGACTTCTTCCTGCGGCTTGTGTCTCAACAGGGGGATGAGACGCCGAGCGAGGCGCAGGCGCCTGAGGTTCGCGTGGCGATCTACGACTCTCCGCTTGCACCGCCGCAGGTCATCTCGCTTTCGTCGGACGACTTCAACCAACTCATCGGCGAGCTGTCGGCACGCACCCACGGGTACGCACGCGAACGCGGCGGGCGCATTCCCTTCGTCGTCATCAAGGAGATTCTGGAAAATCTGATCCACGCGTACTTCAAGGACGCCGTCGTCACGATCATGGACGACGGCAATACGATCCGGATCTCGGATCAAGGGCCGGGAATTCGTGACAAAGAGCGGGCATTTGAACCGGGGTTCACGACGGCGACGCGCGAGATGCGGCGGCTCATCAAAGGCGTCGGATCCGGCCTGCCGGTGGCGCGCGAACAACTGGCGTTCCTGGGCGGCATGATTACGATCGAAGACAACTTGAAAAGCGGCACCGTGGTCACCCTGCGGGTCGGTGCCCCGCCGGCGGTGACCCCGCCGGCGCCGGTCCCGGACCAACCCACCGCGGACCAGGCGGCGGCCGCCGCCGTCCGCCTGACCGATCGGGAGAAGAAGATCCTGCTGCTGATCGCCGAGATCGGGGCGGCGGGCCCGTCCACGATCGCCAAGGAGCTCGGGATGAGTCAAAGCACTGCGTTCCGCGAACTCCAGTCGCTGCAGCGCCTGCGCCTCCTCACCGTCGGTACGGCCGATCCCGGCAAGCGCACGCTCACGGAAGAAGGCATCGCGTTCCTTGGCTCGGTGTTCAAGGCATAGTCAAGACCGACAACCCGGCGTGAACGACCGGCTGGAGGGGCTCAACGAATGGACGTGCAGAGTATTACGATCGGCCAGGTGTGGCAGGAAGCCCTAGCCAGGATTGAAAGCCAGCTCAGCAAGCCGAGTTTCGAGGCGTTCGTCAAGGCCATGCGGCCGCTCGCGTTGGAACAGGACGTCTTTGTGTTTTCCGTGCCGAGCACCTTCGCCAAGGACTGGCTTGAGGGCCGCTACCGCGGCCTCATCGCGGAAACGCTTCGGGAAGTCCTGACACGGGGCGTCGACATCCGTTTCATCGTCTCGGAAGGCGACGGGGTCGCGCAAGCGCCCCGGACGGCCGCGGCCGCGCAATCAACGGCCAGACCGGACAGCGGCGCCCACACAACCGTGGCCGATGCCCGGCAGGCCCTGACCGGCAAATACACGTTCGACACCTTCGTCGTGGGAGCCGGCAACCGCTTTGCGCACGCGGCCGCCAAGGCGGTCGCGGAAGCGCCGGCCCGCAACTACAATCCGCTGTTCATCTACGGCGGCGTCGGACTGGGCAAGACGCACCTCCTCCAAGCCATCGGCCACCACGTCCTCGCGCATTCGCCCGCGGCGCGCGTGATGTACGTCTCCTCGGAGCGATTCACGAACGATCTGATCAACGCCATCCGCGACGACAAGATGGTCGAATTCCGGCAACGCTACCGAAACGTCGATGTCCTGGCCATCGATGACATTCAGTTTCTGGCCGGCAAAGAGCGGACGCAAGAAGAATTCTTCCATACGTTCAACACCCTACACGAGTCGAGCCGGCAACTCATCATCAGCAGCGATCGGGCTCCCCGCGAGATTCCGACCCTGGAAGACCGCCTGCGCTCCCGCTTCGAGTGGGGCCTCATCGCCGACATTCAACCGCCGGACTTCGAAACGCGGGTGGCGATTCTCAGAAAGAAGGCCGAAAAGGACCACATCGCCGTGCCGGACGAGGTCGCGCAGTACATCGCCCAGCACATTTCCTCCAACATCCGGGAACTCGAGGGGGCGCTCAGCAGGCTCCGGGCTCATGCGGAGATGACGCGCACCCCCATTTCGGTGGACCTTGCGGCCGACGTGCTCAAGGAGCTTCTCCCGCAGGCGCGGATCCGCCCGGTGACGATTCCGGCGATCCAGCGGGCCGTCGCGGAGTTCTTCGGGATCCGGATCGAAGAAATGAAAGCGAAACGTCGCACGAAGGGCGTCGCATTCCCTCGCCAAGTCGCCATGTACCTGAGCCGTGAACTTACCGATGCTTCGCTTCCCCGAATCGGAGAAGAGTTCGGCGGCCGCGACCACACGACGGTCATGCACGCATGCGACCGGGTAAAGCATGCGCTGCTCGAAGACAGCCATCTCAACGCCGGGATCCAGAGTCTTGTGGAGAGCTTCCGGATTGAACGGGGGGCCGGCCGCGGATAGCGTGTGTATCAAACTGGAACTGTCCACGGATCCCCAGCGTCGAGAGCGGAATCGTCCGGATAAGGTGCATTTCCCTCAAATCCTGGCAATCTGCTTATCCACAGGCCGAAATCTCGTTGAGGCGGGGATTCCTGCCGATATTCACATAATCCACAGGTTCTATTACTATTACGACGAATTTTATATATGAAAAGTTCTCTTTAAGGAGGGCTGAATGCACCTCCGCTGCTCCCAGGATCACCTGCTCAGAGCTGTTCAAACGGTTGGTCGGGCTATTTCTCCTCGAGCCAGCATGCCAATTCTTGGTAACGTGCTTCTTGAAACAACGAAAAACGGCGCAAAATTGGCTGCGACAGATCTAGAACTCGGAATCGAGGCGTATGTAAACGGAACCACCACGGAAGGTGGTGCCGTTACTCTTCCAGCCCGTATTTTGATGGATATTGTAACCAATCTTCCTGAAGGTCCCGTTGAGGTGGTCGTAGCCGAGGGGGAATCAAAAGCTATAATAACGTCCGAAAACGTACGGTTCGAGATCCTGGGACTTCCTGCCGCAGATTTCCCTCTCATGCCGTCCGGAGAAGGTGATGTCGTTGTCAAGTTGGATGCCGGACTGCTTCGAACAATGATTCGGCAAACGAGTTTCGCCGTTTCAACGGATGAAACACGGCCGTTTTTGACCGGAGTATATCTCGTTGTAGACGGTGCGCAGGGACATCTGGTTGCCACCGACGGGGGACGGCTTGCCGTCCGCCGAGCAAAGATGGCGGGGAGCCGCGCCAAGATCGGTGCGATCGTCCCGAGCAAGACGATGGCGGAGTTGGTCCGGGTACTCGGAACGGTGGAAGGCGACGTTACCGTGGCGTCGCACGAGAACCAGCTCATCTTTTCGCTGCCCGAAATACGGTTTGTATCACGGCTGATCGCCGGCCAGTTCCCGAATTACGAGCAGGTGATCCCCAAGGAGTTCAAGCAACGAATCACGGTCGGCACGGAGCGGCTCCTCCGTGGCGTCCGCCGGGCCAGTATTACAGCCAGAGATTCGGCCAATGTGGTCAGGCTGAACGCGGCCGAAGGAACGCTCACGATCTCGTCCAACACGCCGGATGTCGGCAAGGCCCAAGAGGATATCGAAGTCCGCGTTGAAGGCGACGCGATCCCGGTCGCCTTCAACGCCAAGTTTCTGATGGACGCTCTCGCGAATATCGATGCGGCCGATGTTCACTTCGATCTGACCGGACCGCTCAGTCCCGGCGCGCTTCACCCGACGGACACCTCGGAGTATGTCTACGTTCTCGCGCCGGTCCGCGTCTACTCGTAGCGCCGGTCCGCAGGCGATCGCGATCGAGACCGGCCGGATTGGCCTCGGCGATTTTCTCAAATGGGCCGGGGCCGCCGACACGGGCGGCCGGGCGAAGCAGATGGTTCAGGGCGGCGCCGTGAAGGTCAACGGCGCCGTGGAGCGCCGGCGCGGGCGGCAACTCGCGTCCGGCGACCGCGTCGCCGTGGCCGGGAAGGAGTATCTGGTTGTGGCTCGCTGAACTCAGGCTTCGCGATTTCCGCAACTACGGCCGCGCCGACCTGGTGTTCGACTCCGGCATGACGGTACTCATCGGAGCGAACGCGCAGGGGAAGAGCAATCTTCTGGAGAGCGTGTATACCGCCGCGATGGGCCGGAGTCCGCGTGCGTCGGCCGACACCGATCTGATCCGATTTGGGCAGGACCGGGCGTACGTCCGGGCCGAGGTGCGCGGTCCGCGTGCGGACACGCTCGAAATCGCGGTCGACCGCACCACCGGCGAGAAACGGACGAAGGTGAACGGTGTGGCCGTGCAGCGGGGGCAATTACTTGGGCGGTTGGGCGTCGTGTTTGCCGGTCCGTTGGACGATGACGTGGTTCGGGGAGCGCCCGGTGCGAGACGCCGCTTGTTGGACGCGGCGTTGAGCCAGGCGAGCCCATCGTATTACTTTACGCTGACCCGGTACCTGCGCGTCGTGCGGCAGCGCAACCGGCTGTTGGCCGAGGGCGCCGGGAGTGCGGCGCTCGAGCCGTGGGACGAGCAGTTCGTCGCGCTGGGCGCGACGGTAGTGGAGCGCCGGCGCGGGTTCGTGCGGGCGCTCGCCGCGCGGGCCGCGTCGCGGCACGCGCGCATCGCGGCCGGCGCGGAGCGGCTGGACGCGGTGTATGTCTGCACCGCCGACGACCACCCTGCGGGGGCCGGCGCGAACGAAAGCGGCGGGCCCGTCCCGCGTGCCGCCGACGCGAAGGCGTTGGCGCGGGCGCTGGCGGCACGCCGAGGGGAGGAGCTGCGCCGGCGGACCAGCCTGATCGGACCGCACCGCGACGACCTCCGCATCACCGTCAACGGCATCGATCTCCGTGTTTTCGGGTCGCGCGGCCAGCAGCATACCGCCGCGTTGAGCCTGCGACTCGGCGAGGCGGAGTTGCTGCGCGACGAACTCGGGACCTGGCCCGTTCTGCTGCTGGACGACGTGCTGGCCGATCTCGATCCTGCCCGGCAGATCACGCTGCTGCGCGAACTCGCAGAACCGCAGGTGCTGCTGACGCACACCGTCGCTCCGCTCCCCGCCGGTGTTTCCCTCCGGACCTTGATCGTCCGCGGTGGAACAGTCGCCGCCGGCGCCGATGTACGCGCTTAAGGAGTTGCTCGGCGACGCGTTGTCGGCGCTGATCGGGCCGCGGCGCGCGCGGCTGGGCGGAGTTCTGGATGCGTGGCCCGAGGTCATTGGAGAGGTGCGGGCCTGTCACGCCCGGGCGCTCGGCGTTCGCGGCCACACGCTGATCGTTGCGACGGACCATTCGGCCGTCTATTACGAGCTCGGTATGCAGCGGGCGTCGCTGATCGAGGCGCTCAACGCTCGGGCCGGCGATCGAGTCATTACCGAGATTCACCTGACGATGCGGCCGCTGGGTGCTTCGGGCGGTGAGCCGGCCGCCGGCGGCGAGGGACCGCCGCCCGCCGGGGGTTGAGCGGTGTACGTCCACGTCGGCGGTGACGTCGTACTCCTGATACCGGATATCGTCGGCATTTTCGACGCGCGGATGATGGAGGGAAGCGCCGACAACGAGCGATTTATGGAGCGCGCGCGAGCCCAGGGCCGGATGCGGGTCGAGGTGCCGCACCGCGACCGCAAGGCGATCGTCGTGACCACGGGAGGCGTCTACCAGTCTGCGATCTCCCCCGTAACCCTCGTGCGGCGGGTTACCAATGCCGGGGAGGAGCTGCGCCGCCCCGATGGGTGAACCCAACCGGGTTTGGATACCGGGCCATCCGAGGCCTGAAACCCAGTCGTGGCGCTGGTTTCAGCCAATTGACCCAGCCGGGCTTTTCCAGTACAATAAATTGTAGAAACTTTTCGGGGCGTGGCGGTCTGCCACGTCCCGTTTGGTGGGACCCGGCCGGACCCAGGGAGCAGACGCCGCATGGATCACAGCACATACGACGCGCAGCAGATTCAGGTTCTCGAGGGGCTGGAGGGGGTCCGCCGGCGCCCCGGCATGTATGTCGGCAGCACCGGCAGTCGCGGGCTGCACCACCTGGTGTTCGAAGTCGTCGACAACAGCGTCGACGAAGCGCTGGCCGGCTTCTGCGGCCGGATCGACGTCGTCATCCGCAAGGAGGGCAGCGTCACCGTCTCCGACGATGGGCGCGGCATTCCGGTCGACAACGTCCCGAAGGTCGGCCGGCCCGCGGTCGAGGTCGTGATGACGATGCTGCACGCCGGCGGTAAGTTCGGCGGCGGCGGCTACAAGATCTCCGGCGGCCTGCACGGTGTCGGCGTCTCGGTGGTCAACGCCCTGTCCGAGTGGCTGGAGGTCGAGGTCCAGCGGGAGGGACACAAGTACAGTCAGCGGTTCGAGCGGGGACGCCGCGTCACGCCCTTGCGCGTGACCGGCAAGTCGGCGAAGACCGGGACGAGCGTGACGTTCAAGGCCGATCCCGACATCTTCGACGAGACTGAGTACGAAGCGAAGATCATCGCCGAACGCCTCGACGAACTGGCCTACCTGAATGCCGGGCTCGTGCTCACGCTGCTCGACGAGCGGTCGGGCGACCGCCAGGAGTTCGTGCACAAGGGCGGCATCGCCGAGCTGGTGGCGGCGCAGAACAAGAACAAGGAAGGACTCAGCAGGCCGATCGCCATCCGCGGTACGCGCGAAGGCGTCGAGGTCGAGGCCGCGATCCAGTACAACGCCGGGTATCTCGAGCACGTCTACACGTACGTCAATACGATCAACACGACGGAAGGCGGCACGCATCTCGTCGGCTTTCGCTCGGCGCTGACGCGCATGATCAACGACTACGCGCGCCGCCAGGGGCTGATCAAGAACGGCGAGATCACCATCCAGGGCGAGGATGTCCGGGAGGGACTGACGGCCGCGCTGTCGGTGAAGCTGCCCGAGCCCCAGTTCGAGGGACAGACGAAGACCAAGCTCGGCAACCCCGAGGTGAAGGGGATCGTCGAATCGGTGGTCGGCGAGGCCCTCGGCGAGTACCTCGAGACGCACCCCGGCGACGCGCGCCGGATGGTGGCGAAGGCGATCCAGGCGGCGCGGGCCCGCGAGGCCGCGCGCCAGGCCCGCGAGCTGGTGCGCCGCAAGAACGCGCTCGACGTGAGCACCCTGCCGGGCAAGCTCGCCGACTGCGCGGAGAAGGATCCGACCAAGTGCGAGCTGTTCGTCGTCGAGGGCGAGTCGGCCGGCGGCAGCGCGAAGGCCGGCCGCGACCGGCAGTTTCAGGCGATCCTGCCGATCCAGGGCAAGATCCTGAACGTCGAGAAGGCGCGCCAGGACAAGATGCTCGGGCACGTCGAAATCCGGGCGCTCATCACCGCGATCGGCACGGGCATCGACAAGGAGTTCGCGTTCGACAAGCGCCGCTACGACCGCGTCATCCTCATGGCGGACGCCGACGTCGACGGCGCCCACATCCGGACGCTGCTGCTGACGTTCCTGTACCGGTACATGCCGCAGCTGCTCCAGCACGGCAAGGTTTTTATCGCCCAGCCGCCGCTGTACCTGATCACCGCCGGCAAGGAGCGGCACTACGCCTACTCCGACGACGAGCGCGACGAGGTGACGAAGCAGCTCGCGAAGCGCGGCGCGCACTTCGAGGTCCAGCGCTACAAGGGTCTGGCCGAGATGAACCCGGAGCAGCTGTGGGAAACGACGATGAATCCCTCGACCCGCACGTTGATGCAGGTCGAGCTCGACGAGGCCGATATGAACGGCACGGGCCCGGTCGATCAGGTGTTTAAGACGCTCATGGGCGACGAGGTCGAGCCGCGCCGGCAGTTCATTCAGAGGAAGGCCAAGGAAGTCCGCAACCTGGACATCTGAGCCATGGCCGGGGACGAGAAGATCATCACGCAGCGCATCGAGGCCGAGATGGAGGCCTCGTACCTTGATTACGCGATGTCCGTCATCGTCAGCCGCGCGCTGCCGGACGTGCGCGACGGGCTCAAACCGGTGCAGCGCCGCATTCTGTACGGCGCGCACGAAATGGGGCTCCCGCCCGACCGGCCCTACAAGAAGTGCGCGCGCATCGTCGGCGACGTCATGGGCCGCTACCATCCGCACGGCGACGTCCCGGTGTACGAGGCCCTCGTACGAATGGCCCAGGACTTCAGCTTCCGCTATCCTCTGATCGACGGCCAGGGCAACTTCGGCAGCGTGGACGGCGACCCGCCGGGGGCGATGCGCTACACCGAGGCCCGGCTGTCGCGCATGGCGATGGAGCTGCTGGCCGATATCGACAAAGAAACCGTCCCGTTCGAGCCCAACTTCGACCAGACGCTCCGGCAGCCGGTGGTGCTGCCGAGCCGCGTGCCGAACCTCCTCATGAACGGCGCGAGCGGCATCGCGGTCGGCATGGCGACCAATATCCCGCCGCACAACCTCGGCGAGCTGGTCGATGCGCTCGCCGCGTTGATCGACACGCCGGAGCTGCCGGATGAGGCCCTGCTCAAGACCGTGAAGGGACCCGACTTCCCGACCGGCGGCCTGATCCTCGGCCGGGACGGCATCAGGCAGGCGTACCTCGAGGGCCGCGGCAGCATCGTCATCCGTGCCAAGACGACGATCGAGGAGTTGCGCGGCGGCCGCCTGGCGGTCATCGTGACCGAGCTGCCCTACATGGTGAACAAAGCGGCGTGCATCGAGCGGATCGCCCAGCTGGTGCGCGACAAGAAGCTCAACGGCGTGTCCGACCTCCGGGACGAGAGCGACCGGCGCGGGATGCGGATCGTCATCGAGCTGCGCCGCGACGTGAACCCGCAGATCGTCCAGAACCAGCTGTTCAAGCACACGCAGCTGCAGACGACGTTCGGGACCATCATGCTCGCCCTCGTCGACGGCGTGCCGCGGGTGCTGACGCTGCGGCAGATGCTCACGCACTACATCGAGCACCGCAAGACCGTCGTCACCCGCCGCACCGAGTTCGAGCTGCGCAAGGCCAAGGCGCGGGCCCACATCCTGGAAGGGCTCAAGATCGCGCTCAGGCATCTCGACGAGGTCATCGCGCTGATTCGCCGCGCCAAGGACGTCCCGTCGGCGCGCGCCGGCCTCATGAAGCAGTTCAAGCTCAGCGAGACGCAGGCCGACGCGATCCTCGACATGCGCCTCCAGCGGCTGACGGCCCTCGAGCGCGACAAGATCGACGAGGAGTACAAGGAGCTCATCAAAGCGATCGCGGGCTACGAGGACATCCTCAAGAATCCCCGCCGGCTCATGGCGATCATCAACGGCGAGCTGGCCGAGGTGAAGACGAAGTTCGGCGACGACCGCCGCACCAAAATCACCGGCAAGGACGCGGAGTTCGAAGAAGAGGACCTCATTCCCGACGCCGACGTCGTCCTCACCCTGACGCACCAGGGCTACATCAAGCGGCTGCTGCTCGACACCTACCGCCGGCAGAGCCGGGGGGGCCGGGGCGTCATGGGGATGGAGACGAAGGAAGAGGACTACGTCGAGATCGTCTCCGTGACGACGAACCACGCGTTCGTGCTCTTCTTCACCAACCGCGGCAAGGTGTATCGCGTCAAGGCGTACGACGTGCCGGAGGCCGGCCGCACCGCGAAGGGCACCAACGTCGTCAACCTGATCAGCCTCGCGCAGGGCGAGCGCGTCACGGAGATCATCCCGATCCGCTCGTTCGAGGACACGGGGTACCTCTTCTTCGCCACCGCCGGCGGGTACGTCAAGCGGACCGGACTGATGGAGTTCCTGAACGCGAAGCGGGCCGGGATCGTGACGATTACGCTGGACAAAGGCGACGAGTTGATCGGCGTCCGGCTCACGGACGGCAAGCAGGAAGTCGTGCTGGCCAGCCGGCGCGGCCAGGCGATCCGTTTCAAGGAGGCGAACGTGCGCGAGATGGGACGCGCCGCGCACGGCGTCCGCGGCATGCGGCTCGGCAAGGACGACGCGGTCGTCGGCATGGCGACGAGCGACGGCGGGGAAGACCTGCTGGTTGTGACGGAGCTGGGCCTCGGCAAGCGGACGCCGCTTCGGGACTACCGGCTGCAGTCGCGCGGCGGCGGCGGAGTGAAGAACATTCGGCTCACTCCGAAGACGGGATCCGTGGTCGGGGTCCGCGCGGTGCGCGACGGCGACGAGGTGCTGGTCATCACCGCGCGCGGGATCGTGAGCCGGTTGAGCGTGGGCGGGATCCCGAAGCAGGGGCGCGCGGCGCAGGGCGTGCGGATCAAGCGGCTGGACGCCGGCGATCGCGTGTCCGCGATCGCGCCGATCGTGACGCGCGAGGACGCCGCGGAAGCGTAGCCAGCGTCGCAGGGGGGGAGGCGCCCCGCGCGGCGAAGAGTCCGGGCGGCGGCGGGTCCCGGCCGCCGGAGGTGCGGCGCGATGGACACCGGTGTCGCGGCAATCCAAGATCATCTCGACGACGTTTGGAACTCCCTCCTCGCCGCCGTGCGCGACGTCGACGACGAGCTCTTCCAGTGGAGTCCCGGGCCCGGCTTCAACTCCATCGCGATCCTGCTGCGCCATCTCGCCGGGAGCGAGCGGTGGTGGATCGGCGAGGTCATCGGCGGCGTTCCCGCGCACCGCGTCCGCGACGCGGAGTTCGTCCATGATGTGCCCGTACGCGAGGACGTGCTGCGCGCCGTCGACGCGGCACGGACGCTGACGCGCCGCGTGCTGGCCGGGGTGGGGGCCGCGGACCTCGCCGCGCCGGTGCCGGGCGGCGCCCGACGGCTCTCCTCGGCCGGGCAGCCGGACAAGTATTGGGCGCTGCTGCACTACCTCGAGCACCTCGGGTATCATCGGGGCCAGATCCTGCTGCTCCGCGACCTCGGCCGCAAGCCGCCCGCCACCTTCGCCTCCCGCATTCGCGGGACGGCCGGTCGCTAGCCGCCGGCGATGCGCTGGGAGCTCTGCCGCCGGACCCATGACCGCCTGCGCCGCATCGTGGGCGCCCTGGATTTTTCGCACGTCGATCCGTCCCGCGTCTTCTGCGTGCGCGGGTACGGCTCTACGTCGGAAGCATGGGCGCGGATCTGGGGACTGCCGAGTCTCTGGCAGCAGGTCCTGGAGATCGGACCGGCCTACGTCGTCGAGATCATCGAGCCCGAGTTCAGCCGGCTCCCCGAAGACGAACAGGACCGCATCCTGATTCACGAACTGCTGCATATTCCGCGCACGTTCAGCGGCGCGCTCCGGCCGCACCGCACGCCGACGTTCCGCATCAACCGGCGGACCGTGGAGCGCTACTACCAGCAGTACCTCGCCGCCGGCACGGGGCGCGCCGATCCGCGCGGACACGCGGCGGAGCTGGTGCTGGCGGCACAGCCGGCCGGCAAGGCGATGGCCGCGATGTCGCCGCGATCGCCGGCCCGGCCGCGCCGCACCGGCAACTGCCGGCGGCCGGCCGGGTAGCCGGGCGGACCTTCCGAGTCCAGCGGTCCGTACGCTACAATGGCTTTCGGGAACGCGGCGGCCGGCGTGCGCTTGCGTTGAGACAGACGAGGTGCTCGATGTTCGACAACCCGGAGAAACTGTTCATCCTCTTCGTGATCGCGCTGCTGATTTTCGGGCCGTCCAAGCTCGCGTCGCTCGGCGCCTCGCTCGGACGCTCGATCCGCGACTTCCGCAGTACCGTGCGGGGCGCCCACGACGAGTTTCGCACGGCGATGCAGGACCATCTCGACACGGCGACCGGGGCGATGGACTCGGCGGTCCCGGAGCTCCCCGCGCCCGAACCGGCGCCGGACGAGACCGCGGCGGCCGGGATGCACGACGGCGCGGCGCCGGACTACGCTGTCTCGCCGGACCTCGACGCTCCACCGCCCGCCGCCGCGGCCGTTCCCGACGACGACCCGTCCTCGCTGGCCTCGGAGCCGACCGCCGCCGCGCTGCGGGAAAGTCTGTCCCGCTGACCCGGCTCTTCCTCATCCGGCACGGACAAACCGGCTGGAACGCCGAAGGCCGCCTGCAGGGGCAGGGCGAAAGCGCGCTCTCGGAGGCCGGCCGCGCACAGATCGAGCGGCTGGCGGAGGCCCTCGCGGCGGTGCCGCTGCGCGCGGTCTACAGCAGCCCGCTCCGGCGGGCGCTCGACACCGCCCTCGCGGTCGCCGCCCCGCACGGACTGCCCGTCGTGACCGTGGACGCGCTCAAAGAGATCGCGCTCGGCAACTGGGAAGGGATGACCACCGCCGAGGTCGCGGCGCGCTATCCTGACCGGCTCGCGGCGCGGCGGCGCGACCCGCTCCACGCGGCCCCGGAGGGCGGCGAAACGATCCTCGACGTGTGTGCGCGCGTCCTCCCGGCGGTGCGCGGGCTCGTTGCCGCGCACCCCGATGCGGCGCTGGCCGCGGTCGCGCACGGCGCGGTGAACAAGACGATCCTGCTCAGCGTGCTCGGCTCGCCGCTCGAGGCCTACCGCGGCCTGCCCCAGGACAACGCGGCGATCAACGTCATCGAGTGGGACCGCGGCACCGCGCGCGTCGTCGTGCTCAACGAGACGGCGCATCTCGAGGGGCTGCGGCCGCGCCGCGGGGGTAGCTCCGAAACGCCAGCAGCGCCAGCAGCGTACACGCCCCCGCCACCGCGGGAATAAGCCGCAGTCCGAGCGCGTGGCCGGCGCTGTACCCGAGGGTGAGCAGCGCGCCGAGCAGCGCCGACGCCACCGCGGTGGCCGCGTTCAGCGCGAGGCCCTGCACCGCGTAGAACATCGCCTCCCGTCTCTCGCCGGTCGCCGCGCCGTCCGCTTCCGCGATGTCGGCGAGCAGCACGTTGGGCAGGACGAGCAGCCCGGCGAGCGGCACGGCGGCCAGGATGACGAGCGCGTAGCCCTGGAGCGGCGGCGTAAACGGCATCCCGCGCAGGCCGATGGTGCCGATCAGGGGGACGACCACCGACGTGGCGCCGAGCGTCCACATGAGCGCGCGGGCCGTGCCGGCCGTCCGCGCGACGCGGGCGAGCGGCCCGAAGGCCGCCGCCGTGCACACGAACGCCGCCCCGAGGACCACCGGGACCTGCCCCCGCGGCAGGCCCATCAGCACCGTCACGACATAGACGACGGTCGTGTTGACCATGCTCGTGCCGAGCCAGAGGAGCGCAAGTGTCAGCAGGTAGATCGAAAACGCGCGGTCGCGCAGCACGCCCGCGATCTCCGAGATGAAGGGACGGTGTGGAGACGCGGCCGTCTCGACCGCGGGACGCACACCGGCGCCGACCGTCCAGAGGCACACCAGCGCGAACGCCGCCAGCGCGGCGCCCATCGCGCCGAACCCCCACCGGACGATCAGCCACGGGGACGCGATCATGGCGATCCCCACGCCCCCGAGCGACGCGCCGGCCTGCCAGGATGCCGCGGCCGCCCGCCCGGCGCCGCCGGGCGTGATCTCGGGCAGCATCGCCGCGTACGGGTTCATCACGAGCGAGAAAAAGAAGAAGAACCCGGCGAGTGTGAGCGCGGTGTAGGTGTACACGAGTCCCGCCGCGCCGACGGGCGGCAGCCACAGCAGCGCGAAGCACGCCGCGAGCGCCGGCGCACCGGCGGCAATGAACGGCCGCCGGCGCCCCCACCGCGTGCGCAGGCGGTCGCTCCAGTACGCGATCGGCGGATTGCTGATCGCATTGACGATCCGGCCGGCGGCGAGCGCAAGGCCGACCAGCACCGGCGCCAGGCGCGTGACGCCCTGCCCGGCCGGGGGCGCGTAGAAGTAGACGAGCCACAGCAGGATGGTCTGCAGCAGCACGCTCGCGCCGAGCGCGCCGGCGCCGTAGACGGCGAGGACGCGGCCGCCCGGCCGTGACGCCACGCTATTTCGTGAAGATCGGCAGCGTGCCGAGGAAAATCAAGCCCGGGTCCGAATACCCGCCTTCTTCGAGGAGGACGGTCGCGCGCGCGACGACCTCGGCGTTCGCCCGCTCGAGCAGCTCGTCGACGGCGCGCAGGCTGCCGCCGGTGCTGACGACATCGTCGACGACGGCGACCCGCTTGCCCCGCACGCGGCGCGCGTCGCCGCCGTCGAGGACGAGCGTCTGCGCCGCGGCCGTCGTAATCGACTTCACCTGGACCGTCAGCGGTTCTTTCATGTACCCCTTGACGCTCTTCCGACAGACGGCGTAGGGAAAGTACCGCCCGGCCGATTCGTCCGACAGATATGTCGCCACCATGTGGGCCAGCGGGAGCGCCTTGGCTTCGACGGAGACGAGGCAGTCAAACGACAACGGCCGCAGCCGGTCCGTCAGCGCCCGGGCGCACGCGTTGGTCAGCTCGACGTCGCCCCAGAGGACGAACGCGGCGATCCAGAGGGACTCGCTGATCGGCACGATCGGGAGGCGCCGGCGGAGACCGGCGACCGCGACCTCGTAATACTCCTGTCCCTCATACCGCATCCCGGCCCTCCCGGATAGGTCTCCGGCGCGTCCCCGAACACGTCCGTGCCGCCCGGCGGACTCATTCGGCGGCGGTCGGGACGCCCCTTGCGCGGGCCGCGGTCCGTCCCCTCGGCGGCCGGGCGGAGGCTTGTGCCGTTCAGCCGATGTTGCCTATAATGGGGGCCTATAATCCTGGCGCGGACCGGGAGGGGTCGTACGGAAATCGACGCGGGGACGCGACTGGTCGGGGTCATTGGTGACGCGGTTCGTGGCAGTCTTTCCCCGCGCATGCACAACGCGGCGTTCACCGCGGCCGGCCTGAACTGGTGTTACCTGGCGTTTCCCGCGAGCCGCGCCCGTCTCGGGGATGCGCTGCGGGGGCTCGCGGCCTTCGGCGCGGCCGGCGCCAACGTCACCGTCCCGCACAAGGAAGCCGCGCTGGCGTATCTCGACGACGCCACGGACGAGGCGCGGGCGATCGGCGCCGTCAACACGATCCGGGTCGACGGCGAACGGCTGATTGGATACAACACCGACGGCGGCGGGTTGCTCGACGCGCTGCGGCTCGACGCCGGCCTCACCGTCGACGGCGCTCTCGCCGTCGTGATCGGCGCGGGCGGAGCTGCCCGCGCGGCCGCGTTCGCGCTCGTCGCGGCCGCGGCGTCGGTGGTGATCGCCAACCGGAACTGGGACCGTGCCGCGGCCCTCGCCGCCGACATGCGGCGGGCGTTCCCCGGGCGCACGGTGGACGCCGTGCCGCTCGACGGGGCGGCGATCGCGGGGCGGGTGCGCGAGGCAACCGTCCTCGTGCAGGCCACGACCGTGGGCTCCGGGGCGCAGCGGGGCCAGCTGCCGGTGACGTCCGACGCGCTCCACCCGAACCTCTTCGTGATGGACATGGTCTACGACCCTCGCGACACGGCGCTGCTGCGGGCGGCTCGGGCGCGCGGCTGCCGGACGCTCGAGGGACTGCCGATGCTGGTGTATCAGGGGGCGCGCGCCTTCGAGATCTGGACCGGCCGGGCGGCGCCCGTGGATGTGATGCGGCGCGCGGTGGGTCTGCTCGGCGACGCCCCGGCCGCGCGGGTGGGGGGACGGTAGCCCCCATGCTGCGGTTTCTGACCGCCGGAGAATCGCACGGCCGCGGGCTGCTCGTCGTCGTCGAGGGAATGCCGGCCGGCGTCCCGGTGTCCGAGGACGCGATCAACGCCCAGCTGGCGCGGCGCCAGCGGGGGTACGGCCGCGGCGGCCGCATGCAGATCGAGCAGGATCGCGCCGAGATCTACAGCGGCGTGATGCACGGCACGACGATCGGGGCGCCGGTGGGCCTGGTCATCGGCAACAAGGATTGGCGGCGGGACGAGCCGCCGCTCACGCGGCCCCGGCCGGGGCACGCGGACCTCGCCGGCGCGCTCAAGTACCACTTCGACGACGTGCGCCGCGTCCTGGAGCGGTCGAGCGCGCGTGAGACGGTCGCCCGGGTGGCCGCCGGTGCTGTGGCGCGGCTGCTGCTCGGCGAATTCGGCATCACGTTGTTCAGTCACGTCGTCGAGCTCGGCGGCATCGAGGCCGCGCGGCGGCCCGACCGCCTGGAGGAGATTCCGGCGATCGCGGAGGCGTCCGCGCTTCGCTGCGCCGATCCGGAGGCCGAACAGCGCATGATTGCCGCGGTCGACGACGCGAAGGCGCGCGGCGACACGCTCGGCGGCGTGTTCGAGGTCGTCGTACTCGGTCTGCCGGTCGGGCTCGGCACGTACGTGCACTGGGACCGCCGTCTCGACGGACGTCTCGCGCAGGCGATGGTGTCGATCAACGCGATGAAGGGCGTCGAGATCGGCCGGGGCTTCCTCGAAGCGCGGCTGCCCGGCTCCGCGGCGCACGATGAGATCTTCTTCGAGGCCGGGCGCGGATTCTTCCGGCGGACGAATCAGTCGGGCGGGACCGAGGGCGGCATGTCGACGGGTGAGCCGCTCGTCGTTCGCGTAGCGATGAAGCCGCTCAGCACTCTGCGGAGCCCGCTGGCGTCGGTCGATATTGCGACGAAAGAGCGTGTCGATGCCGCCGTGGTACGCAGCGACGTGACGGCGGTGCCTGCCGCCGGGGTGATCGGTGAGGCGATGGCGGCGCTTGTGGTTGCCGACGCGATGCTCGAGAAGTTCGGCGGCGACAGCCTCGACCAGATGCGCGTCGCGTACGATGCGCACCGGCGTTGGGTTGAGCGCGGGCCGGGTGGCGTGTGAGGGTCGGGGTGCCGGCGGGGGGTTGGGCGGTGGCGTCGGAGGTATCCGGGCTGCGGGACGGTTCGGATGACGCGCGTGGCGGCGGTGCGCCGGGGGCGGCGCGGCCGGCCGCGCCGCCCCGCGCCGGCACCGGCACATCGAACGCCAGTTCGGGCCTGCCGCCCAACATCGTGTTGATCGGGTTCATGGGTACCGGGAAGACCGCGGTCGCGCGCTGTCTCGCCTCGCGGCTCGGCCGTCGCTTCGTCGACACGGACGCGATGATTGAGGCCCGATGCGGCCGGACGATCGCCCGCATCTTCGCGGACGAGGGCGAGGCGGCGTTTCGCGGCCTCGAGGCCGCCGCGGTGGCGGAGGCGGGGGCCATGGGCGGCGCCGTCATCGCCACCGGCGGCGGCGTCCCGTTGCGCGCGCAGAACATGCGGCACCTCAGGCGGCGCGGCGTGATCGTCGCGCTCACGGCGTCGCCGCGGGCGATTCTCGCCCGCGTCGGTGCGGCCGGCGACCGGCCCCTCCTGGGCGCGGATCCCGAAGCCGCCGTCCGGCGTCTTCTGGCGGAGCGCGGCGCCGCGTATCGTGACGCCGATCTCGTCATCGACACTTCCGGCGCGTCCGCCGAGGAGGTCGCCGACATGGTGCTGACGTTCATGGGCGACCGGGTCGTGCGCGTGGATCTCGGCGACCGCGGCTACGACGTGCGGATCGGCCGGGCCGTGTATCCCCGGCTCGACGGGCATTTGCGCGGCGCGGGCGTCGCCGGACGGCTCGTCCTGCTCACCCATCCACGGCTCGACGCGCGGTACGGACGTCCGCTCGCCGAGGCGCTGCGCGCCTCCGGCCGCGACGTGGTGACGGTGAAGGTGCCGCCGTCGGAGACCAGCAAGAGCCTGCGCGTCGCCGCCCGCGTGTACGACGCCCTGGTCGACGCGCAGCTCGACCGCGACGCGACGCTGCTGGCGCTCGGGGGGGGCGTGGCCGGAGACCTCGGCGGGTTCGTCGCGGCGACGTTCCTCCGCGGGATCCGCTGGGTCGGGCTTCCGACGACGCTGCTGGCACAGGTCGACGCCGCGATCGGCGGCAAGACCGCGGTCGACCATCCGCGGGGCAAGAACCTGATCGGCGCGGTCCACCAACCGGCCCTTGTCGTCGCGGACATCGACACGCTGGCCTCGCTGCCGCGCCGCCAGTTTCGCTCGGGCATGGCCGAGGTCATCAAGACCGCGGTGATCGGCGCGCCCGAGCTCTTCGAGTTCCTCGAAGGCAACGTCCGGGACGTCCTGGCACGCCGGCCGGGCGCGCTCGTGTCCACGATCGAGCGCTGCGCGGCGTACAAGGCCCGCGTCGTGGCGTCGGATGAGCGTGAGGCAGGCGGGCGCATCGTCCTCAACTACGGCCACACGATCGGGCACGGGATCGAGGCGGCGGCCGGCTACCGCGGCCTCACGCACGGCGAAGCGATCGCGGTGGGGATGACGCTGGAGGCGCGCCTCGCCGTACGCCTCGGCGTCTGCGACGCCGGGCTCCTCGAACGGCAG
Source organism: bacterium (assembly GCA_035945995.1). Lineage (NCBI taxonomy): Bacteria > bacterium. Next base: position 45,855 of record DASYZR010000143.1, on the reverse strand, counting down.
ACGGCCCTGCTTGAACGGGCCGGGCTGCCCGTCCGTCTCGCCGGGTTTCGCGCGGCGCGGCCGCGCGGTGTGTCGGCGATCCTCGGGGCGATGACCCACGACAAAAAAGCCCGGGCGGGCCGGCTGCGGTTCGTCCTGCCCGTGTCGCTCGGCCGGACGGCCGTCCACGACGACGTGCCGCCCGTACTGCTCGAGGAGGTGCTCGCCGATGCTTAGGGTCCTGGTCCTGCACGGTCCGAACCTGAACCTGCTCGGGCGCCGCGAGCCTCACCTCTACGGTTCGTCCACGCTCGAGGACGTCGACCGCGAGCTGCGTGTGCTCGCGCGGGATCTCGACATGGAGATCGAGACCGCCCAGAGCAATCACGAAGGCACGTTGATCGACCGCCTGCAGACGGCGCCGGCGCGCTACGCGGCCGTCGTGTTCAACCCCGGCGGCCTCGCCCACACGAGCGTCGCGCTGCGGGACACGATCGCGGCGATCGGCATTCCGGTCGTGGAAGTGCACGTGACGAACATCCACGCGCGCGAGCCGTTCCGCGACCGCTCGGTCATCGCCGCCGCCGCGGCCGGACAGATCGCGGGCTTCGGCGTGGAGAGTTATCGTCTCGGGCTGCGCGCGGCGGCGGCACTGGCCGTCCGCGCCGCACAGGCCGTCCCGGCCGCGGCCGATGTCCGCCCCGCGCCGCGGGTGGACGGCGCCCGTGCGCGGGGATCGAAGCGGGTCGCCGCGCGCGCGTCGCGCGCCGGCGCGCGGCGCCGGGCCAGGTAGGCGTCGGGCACAGGAGGCCTCACCGGGCCGTCGAAGGAACGCGCGGCCCACACGGCGCAGCGACAGGAGCCATCATGCGGTTTCGCGGGATCCGGGGCGCGACCACCGTCGACGCGAACACCGAGCGCGCGATCTTCGAGGCGACGACGGCCATGCTCAGAGAGATGGTGACCCGGAACGAGGTCGACGCCGACGACATCGCGGGGGTCATCTTCACCGTCACGCCGGATCTTGACGCGGCCTTTCCGGCGGAGGCCGCGCGGTGCACGCTCGGCTGGACGCAGGTGCCGCTCATGTGCTCCCAGGAGATCCCCGTGCCCGGGGCGCTGCCCCGCTGCGTGCGCGCGTTGATGTTCGTGAACACGACGAAGACCGCCGACGAAGTCCGTCACGTCTACCTCCGCGGCGCGGAGCGGCTCCGCCCGGACCTGACGCCGGCGGACTCAGCGGCCGGCCACGATGTAACCAACCCCGGGGTCTGATGGCCATCGTGGTTGCGCCGGGCCGCGCGCTCTCCGGCACGGTCCGCGTTCCGGGCGACAAGTCCATTTCCCACCGCGCCGTGCTCCTCGGCGCGCTCGCGCGCGGCGCCACCCGCGTGGACGGGTTTCTCCGCGCCGACGACTGCCTGGCCACCGTGCACTGCGTCCGCGCGCTCGGCATCGAGATCGACGACGACGGCGCCGGCGTCGTCGTCCGCGGCGGGCCGCTGCGGGAGCCCGACGACGTGCTCGACGTGGGCAACTCCGGCACGACCATCCGTCTGCTCACCGGCATTCTGGCCGGCCAGCCGTTTCACAGCGTCATCACCGGGGATGCGAGCATCCGGCGCCGCCCGATGGACCGGGTGGCCGAGCCGCTCCGCCGTATGGGCGCACGGATCCGCGGCCGCGCCGGCGGCCGGCTCGCCCCGCTCGCCATCGAGGGCGCGGTGCTGCGCGCGACGACGCACGCCACGCCCGTGGCGAGCGCGCAGGTGAAGTCCGCGATCCTGCTGGCCGGCCTCTTCGCGGACGGCGAGACGGCCGTGACGGAGCCCTCCCGCAGCCGCGACCACACCGAGCGGATGCTGGCGGCCTTCGGCGTGCCGGTGGCGTCCGATGGACGGACGGTGCGGCTGCGGGGTCCCGCCGTGCTGTCCGCGACGCCGGTGCGGGTCCCGGGCGACATCTCGTCGGCGGCGTTTTTCCTGGTGGCCGCCGCGATCGTCTCCGGGTCTGTCCTCACCGTGGAAGGCGTCGGCCTCAACCCGTCGCGCACCGGCGTGCTCGACGTCCTGCGCGCGATGGGCGCGCAGGTGGCCGTCGACAATCTCCGGGACGACGGCGGCGAGCCGGCCGGCGACGTGACCGTCCGCGCCGCCCCGCTCCACGGCACGACGATCGCCGGCGACCTGATCCCCCGCCTGATCGACGAACTCCCCGTTCTGGCCGTGGCGGCGAGTGTGGCCGACGGCGAGACGGTGATCAAGGACGCCGCCGAGCTGCGCGTCAAAGAGTCCGACCGGATCGCCGCGCTCGCCCGCGGGTTGGGGGCGCTCGGCGCGCGGGTCGAGGCGCAGCCCGACGGGCTCGCGATCCGCGGCGTGCCGCGCCTCCGCGGCGGCCGCGCCGCGAGCGGCGGCGATCACCGGATGGCGATGGCGCTCGCGGTCGCCGGGCTGCGCGCCGACGGCCCGGTCACCGTGGACGACACCGACTGCATCCGGGCGTCGTTTCCCGGGTTCGAGGACACGCTGCGGCGGCTCACGGGGGCGTGACGGTCGACGCGCCGCATCTCGCGCTGGTGGCGGTCGTGATCGCCGGCGCCGCCGCGATCAAGGGCGCGATCGGGTTCGGTTTTCCCCTCCTGGGAGTCCCCCTGCTGTCGGCCATCATCGGGCCGCGGGCCGCCGTGCCGGTGATCGCCGTGCCGACCCTCCTCAGCAATTTGATCATGGTGAGCCGTGGGTCCGCGAGCCGCGCCAGCACGCATCTCATCCTCGCGATCACGGGCGTGGCGGTCGGAACGCTGGCCGGCGCGGCGGCGATCACGGCGCTGGATTCGCGACGGTTGTCCGTGCTCGTGGGCGCTGTGGCGCTCGGCTACGTGATCGCGGCGATGTTCCGGCTCACCGCCCGGGTGCCCGAAGCGGCGGGTCGCCGCGCGGCGCCCTTGGTCGGCCTCGCCGCCGGAGTGCTGGGCGGCGCGACCGGCATCCTCGGACCGCTGCTGGCCAGCTACCTCCATCTGCTGCGCATGACGGGGCGCGACTTCGTGTTCTGGATCACGATGATGTTCTTTGTGGGCAATATCGTGCAGGTGGCGAGCTACGCGCACCTCGGGCTGTATGCCGGCCGGGTGCTGCTGCTGGCGCTCGCCGGCTGCATCCCCATGGCGATCGGCACGTGGTCGGGGATGGCGCTGCAGCACCGGCTGGACCCCGTGCTGTTCGGCCGGATCGTGCTCGGAATCGTGTCTCTCGCGTCCATCAATCTGCTGGCACGCGGGCTGCTGCGGTAGCGCGCCGAGAATTGCTACTATGGGCGCAGACACCGGCCCGTCCGCGAGGGGGAACCGCCCCGTGAAGACAGTGGTCCGCACGGTGTGCGCGCACGACTGCCCCGACATGTGCTCGCTGCTCGTGCACGTCGAAGACGGCCGTATTACGCGCGTCGGGGGGGACCCCGCGCAGCCGTTCACGGCCGGGTTCGCCTGCGCCAAGGTGTCCCGCGAACACGAACTCGTCCACTCGCCGGAGCGGCTCACACAGCCGCTCCGGCGGACCGGTTCCAAGGGCGGCGGCTCGTTCGAGCCGGTGCCGTGGGAGGCCGCGCTCGACGAGATCGTCGCGCGCTGGCGCGCGATCATCGAGGCGGACGGCCCACTCGGCATCCTCGGGTACTGCTACAGCGCCCACCAGGGATTGTTCAATCGTGGGCTGCTGCTCGGGCTCTTCCACGCGCTCGGCACGACACGCCTCATCGCCGGGACGGTCTGTGACAGCTGCTCGGACGCGGCGTGGGAGGCGACCCTCGGCGCGGTGGGCGGCGCCGATCCCGAGATGGTCGTGCACTCCGACCTCGTGATCGCGTGGAGCGCCGACCTGGTGACGACGAACGTCCATTTCTGGGCCAAAGTCGAGCAGGCCCGCCGCGGCGGCGCGACGCTCGTCGTGATCGATCCCCGCCGGAGCCGCACCGCGGCCCAGGCCGACTGGCACCTCGCGCCGCGGATCGGCACCGACGCCGCGCTCGCGCTCGGCGTGATGCACGTGCTCGTCCGCGACGGGTTGTGCGACCGTGCCTACCTCGCGCGCGAAACCGCGGGGTTCGACCGGGTCGAGCGCGACGTCCTGCCGCGCTTCTCGCCGGCCCTGACCGAGGCGATCACCGGGATCGCCGCCGCCGACGTGGAGCGCCTGGCGCACGCCTACGGCCGCGCCCGCTCGCCGTTCATCCGCCTCGGGTGGGGGATGTCGCGCAGCGCCCAGGGCGGGCAGGCCATCCGGGCGGTCGCGCTCCTGCCGGGGGTGACCGGCGCCTATGCCAGGCGGGGCGGCGGCGCCCTGCTGAGCACGGCCCCGGGCTTCGGGTTCACGATGGGCGCGATCCGCCGTCCCTCCGGCCCCGCGTCGACGCGGACCGTCAATCACTCGCGGCTCGGCGAGGCTTTGCTGCATCTCGATCATCCGCCGATCCGCGCGCTGTTCGTGGCGGGCAACAACCCCGCCGTGACGTGCCCCGACGCCGGGGCGGTGCGCCGGGGTCTCGCCCGCGACGACCTGTTCACGGTGGTGCACGCGCCGTTTCTCTCCGACACCGCGCGGTACGCCGATATCGTGCTGCCGGCGGCGACGTTCCTCGAGAGCGAGGATTTCTACCGGGCCTACGGAGCCTACTACATGCAGTTTGGCCCCCAGGCCGTCGAGCCGGTCGGCCAGGCGTGGCCGAACCGCCGGCTGGCCCAAGAACTTGCCCGCCGGCTCGAGGTGAACGACGCGGTCTTTTCGATGGCGACCGACGAACTGCTCCGCGCGCTGTGGAGCGACGCGGCCGGGCCCGCCGCCGCGGTCGATCCCGGCACGGTTCGCCGGGCCGGACCGATCAAGATCGCCCCGGCCGCCGGCGGCCAGCGGTTTGCCACGCCGTCGGGCAGGCTCGAATTCTACTCGGCCGCGCTCGCCGCGCGGGGCCTCCCGCCGATGCCGGACTGGCGGCCCGACCCCGGTGAGGCGGCGGACGCGGCCCGGTGGCCGCTGCGCCTCCTCACCGCCCCCGGCTACTACCAGAGCCATACGGCGTTTTCCGGCAACCCGGGGCTTCGCCTCCGGCAGGGTCCGCCGGTCGCGGTCCTCCACCCGTCGGAGGCGGCGCGCCGGGAGCTGCGAGACGGCGATGCGGTCGATCTGCACAACGATCGCGGCACGGTAGGTCTCACCCTGCGGGTGAGCGACGAGGTCCCGGCCGGCGTCGTGCTTGTGCCCGGCCAGCGCCCGAGCGGCGAAGCGCGCCGCGGCACGGTCAACCTGCTCTGCTCCGGTCGCTACACCGACGTCGGTGACGGGGCCACCTACCAGAGCACCTTCCTCGAGGTCCGCCGGGCGCAATAATCTGCGTTACAATGACGTTTGCCGCTATGATGACGCCTCAAATCGTGCAGACCGGACCCGACGCGCAGGAGATCGAGGCGATCGTGCGCCGTGCGCTCGATGAGGATCTCGGGGCCGGGGACGTCACGACCGACTCGATCGTCCCCGCCGACGCCGTTTCCCGCGGGCAGTTTCTGGCCAAGGCGGCCGGCGTGGTCGCCGGGTGGGAGGTCGTGGCCGCGACGTTCGCGGCGCTCGATCCCCGTGTCGTGGTCCGGCCGGCGGCCGCCGACGGTGAGGCGGTCGAGGCCGGGTCGGTGATCGGCACGGTCGCGGGCCCGGTGCGGGCGCTGCTCAGCGGCGAGCGCGTCGCGCTGAATTTTCTGCAGCGGCTCTCGGGGATCGCCACAACGACCCGGGCGTTCGTGCGCGCGGTGGAAGGCACGCGCGCTGTCATTCTCGATACGCGAAAGACCGCCCCCGGGCTGCGCCGGCTGGACCGGCTCGCGGTCCGGCTGGGGGGCGGGACCAACCACCGGCTCGGGCTCTTCGACATGGCGCTCATCAAGGAGAACCACATCGCGGTTGCGGGCGGGATCGCCGCGGCGGTGCGCCGGGTGCGGGCCGCCCTCACGGCCGCCGTCGACCGCGCGGGTGATCCGGACGGCGCCGGATCGCAAGGCGGGGCCGGCCGGCGCGTGTTGATCGAAGTCGAGGTCCGGACGCTCGCGGAACTGCGGGAAGCACTGGACCTGGTACCCGACCGGATCTTGCTGGACAACATGAGCCCGGCGGAGATGGGGGACGCGGTCCGGATCGCCGCCGGCCGGGTGCCGCTCGAAGCGTCCGGCGGTGTCCGCCTTGAGACCGCCGCGGAGATCGCCCGGACCGGGGTAGACTACATCTCGGTCGGCGCGCTCACGCACTCGGTCAAGGCCCTGGACATCAGCCTCGAACTCGCCGGTCCCCCCGTGCCGGGGAAGACGCCGCAAAGGTAGGGACGCGCATGTCGGCCGCCGCGCTGTACGAACGGTTGAAGGATCGGCTCCACGACGTGGTGCCGGATCCCGAGCTCCGCTACAAGGCGAACCTCGCCGAAGAGATCAACCGGCTCAAGGCCGAGCGGAACGCCGTGATCCTCGGCCACAATTATATGGAGCCGGCGCTGTACTATTCGATCGCCGACTTCACCGGCGACTCGCTGGAACTGTCCCGGCGCGCCGCGCGGACCGACAAGTCCGTCATCGTGTTCTGCGGCGTCCGGTTCATGGCGGAGACGGCAAAGATTCTCAATCCGGGCAAGGTCGTGCTCATCCCGTCGGAGCGCGCCGGCTGCTCGCTGGCCGCGAGCATCACCGCGGCCGACGTGCGGGCGCTTCGGGAGCGGTTCCCCGGCGTCCCGATCGTCGCCTACGTCAACACCTACGCCGACGTCAAGGCCGAGGTCGACGTATGCTGCACGTCGAGCAACGCCGTCGAGGTCGTCAACTCGCTCGCGGGCGACACCGTGATCTTCCTGCCCGATGAATACCTCGCCCGCAACGTGGCCCGCGAGACCGGCCGGCGCGTCATCATCGCGCGCCCGGGCGGCGACGCCGGTGACGCCGGCGCGACCGGTCCGAACGGGCAGAGGGCGCTCGTCGGCTGGGGCGGCCGCTGCGAAGTGCACGAGAAGTTCACGGTCGGGGACATCGAGAGCGTCCGGCGGCAGTTCCCCGACACGATCGTGCTCGCGCATCCCGAGTGCAGTCCGGAGGTGGTGGCGGCGTCGGATTTCTCGGGCAGCACCACGGCCCTGGTCAAATACGTCGAGCGGTCGCAGGCGCGGCGCTATCTCCTCTTGACCGAGTGCGCGATGGGCGACAACGTCGCCGCCGCCAACCCGGACAAGGAAATGCTGCGGCTCTGCAGCGTGCGCTGCCCGCACATGAGTCAGATCACGCTCGAAGACACGCTCGAGGCGCTGCGGCAGATGCGCTACGAGGTCCACGTGCCCGAGGAGATCCGCGTCCGCGCCGCGCGCGCCGTCGAGCGCATGGTGGCGACCGGCTGACGCATCTTTGGCTCACGCCGTGGGCCCAGGCGGCCGGACCGGGCATCCCCGCCGCGCGCCGCGCCGTCGCCGCGCGCCGCCGCGTCCGCGAGCTGCGCGTCCTGGCCGCGATCGCCGAAGCCCTCAACAGCGCCCCCGACGTGCAGCGGGCGCTCGAACGAACGCTCGCGATGGTCGCCGATCTTCTCGGCCTGCGCACCGGATGGGTCTGGCTCGTCGATCCCGAATCGGGCCGGTGGTACAACGCGGCCGCGCAACACCTGCCTCCGTACCTGCAAAAGCCCGTTCGGATGGCGGGACGGCCGTGCTGGTGCATCGAGAGTTTCCGGGACGGCGAGCTGACCCCGAAGAACATCGACATGATCGAGTGCAGCCGGCTCCGGCCGGCGGTCAAGAAGCACGCGACCGATCTCACGCGCGGGCTCGCCTACCACGCCAGCATTCCCCTCTACTTTCAGGACAAGCCGCTCGGCATCATGAACGTCACCGGGCCGTCGTGGCGGGAGCTGACGTCCGAGGAGTTGCAGCTGCTGTCGACGATCGCCTACCAGGTCGGGATCGCGATCGAGCGCGCCCGGCTGGCCGAAGCCGGCGCCCGGCTGGCGCGGGCGGAGGAGCGGGCCCGCATCGCCCGGGAGATTCACGACACGCTGGCCCAGTCCCTGACCGCGATCGCGCTGCACCTGGAGGGCGCGGTGCGCACGGTGGATGCAAGCCCCGGGCGCGCGAAGGCACGGGTCGCCAGGGCGCTCGACGTGGCGCGCGCGGGCCTCGAGGAGGCCCGGCGCTCCGTGCTGGCCCTCCGGGCCGCCCCGGCGGCCGGCCGGCCGCTCCCGGAGGCGCTCGGAGTCCTGGCCCGCGCGTTGACCGCCGAGACCGGCGTGCGCGTCCACGTCCGGACGACCGGCGACCGCCCGATCCCGCCGCAGGTGGAGGCGGAATTGTTCCGGGTGGCGCAGGAGGCCCTCACCAACGTCCGGCGGCACGCGGAGGCCAACGAGGTCGCGATCGCGCTGTCGCGCACCCAGCACCGCGTCCGGCTGTCGATTCGCGATGACGGCCGGGGCTTCACGCTCCGCCGGGTCCCCGCCGGCCGGCTGGGCCTCGTCGGGATGCGGGAGCGGGCGCAGCTGCTCGGCGGACGGCTCCACGTCGCGAGCTCGCGGCGGGGCGGCACCACCGTGACCGCGTCCGTGCCGCTCGAGGCGGCCGGTCCGTGATCCGCGTCTTGGTGGTCGACGACCACCCGGTCGTTCGCGAGGGATTGGTCGCGATGCTCGAAGACGAACCGGACTTCGAGGTCGCCGGCGCCGCGGGTTCCGCCGAGGACGCGCTGGCGGGGCTCGCGAGGTCGCAGGCTCAGGCGATCCTGCTCGACCTCGAGCTCCCGGGCATGACCGGAATAGAGGCCATTCCGCGGTTCCTCGCGGCCTCCCCGGACGTCGCGATCATCGTCTTCACCGCGTATGACACGGACGAGCGGGTGCTGGGTGCGATCAAGGCCGGCGCGCGCGGATACGTGTTGAAGGGCGCCCCGGTCGATGAGATCGCCCGGGCCATCAGGGCGGTCCACGCCGGCGGTTCGTACCTCGCGTCTCCCGTGGCCGCGAAAGTCCTGAGCCAGGTCCGATCGCCGCGGCGGGCCTCGCTGCTCAGCGAGCGGGAACGCTCGGTGCTTCACAAAGTCGCCGCGGGGCGATCGACCAAGCAGATCGCCCGCGATCTCGGCATCAGCGAACGAACCGTGAAGTTCCACGTCAGCTCGATCATGAACAAGCTCGGCGCGGACAACCGGGCGCAGGCCGTCGCCGAGGGGGCTAGGCGGGGACTCCTGTAGTTCCCCTGTCCTGCCGGACAGGGCCGGACGCTCCCCAACGACGGGGTACTTCGCTGTGCCCGCGGCCGGTTTTTCGCTGCCGCCGGACGCGCACACTTGCCGTGTCGCACGCGAATGCGCAGGAGGCAGCGATCATGCGAACCGACGACACGATTGTCCTCATCACCGGTGCCTCGCGCGGCCTCGGCCGTGAAGTCGCACGGCTCCTTGCCGCGCGCGGCGCAGGGCTCATTCTCACCGCCCGCGGCGCCGGCGCCCTTGAAGACGCGGTCGCGGGTCTGCGCGATGTCGCATCCCGCTCCGGTGCGGCCGGCGAGATCCTGGCCGTTGCCGGCGACGTCGCCGATGCTGCGCACGCGGAGCGGCTCGTCCGGGACGGACTGGCCCGGTTCGGACACATCGACGTTCTCATCAACAACGCCTCGACGCTCGGCGCGAGCCCGATGCCGCGCCTCGAGGCATTGGATCCCCGGATCTTCGAGGAGATCTTTCGGATCAACGTTGCAGCGCCGCTGCGCTTGATCCAGCTCGTGCTGCCCCAGATGAAGGCGCGGCGGACCGGCGTCATCATCAACGTCACCTCCGACGCCGCCGTCGAAGCCTATCCCGGATGGGGCGGATACGGCGCCAGCAAGGCGGCGCTCGAGCACCTCACCCGTATTCTGGCCGCCGAGCTTGACGGGACCGGTGTTCGCGCGTACATTGTCGACCCCGGCGAGATGAACACGCGCATGCACCGGGATGCCGAGCCGGGTGTCGACCTATCGCACCTTCCGCCGCCTGAGGTGTCGGCGCCGGCGTTCCTGCAGTTGGTCGAGGACGAGACGGCAGCCTTCGGGCGTTTCGCGGCGCAGCGCATGCCCGTTGGCCCCCGTCTGACGCGGGGCATGCAGCGGGGGCAGGTCCGATGATGCCGCTTGCGACACTAACCGCCGTCGCGGCAGCCCCCACCCCATCGTTGAGCCATGACCCGAACACGCCCCGGGACCGCGTGCCGGAGTTTGCCCTGCCGCCCGAGCTCGAGGCACGCGAGCCGCCGGAGGCGCGCGGCCTCAGGCGCGACCAAGTCCGCCTCCTCGTGACCCATCGGGAGAGCGGCCGGGTCGGCCACTACCGGTTTGCGGATCTACCCGACGTGCTCCGGCCCGGCGACCTGCTCGTAGTGAACGATTCTGGGACGCTTCCGGCGGCGCTCACGGCACGCCGCGCCGACGGCACCGCCGTGGCTTTGCACCTCTCGACAAGCCTCCCCGCGTCGTTGTGGATTGTCGAGCCGCGGCAGACCCGCGTCGACCTCGGCGAAGTTCTAGCCCTGCCCGGCGGCGGAGTGGCCCGGATCGTCGCCTCCTACCCCGGATCGCAGCGCCTGTGGATCGCGCAACTCCAACTGCGGGCGCCGGCGTTCGAGTACCTCGCGCGCGTGGGCCGGCCGATCGCCTACCCGTACGTGCGCGGTGAATGGCCCTTGGCGATGTACCAGACCGTGTACGCGCGGGAGCCGGGATCGGCGGAGATGCCGTCGGCGGGGCGTGCGTTCACCCCCGACGTTCTCGCCCGTTCCGCCGCACGCGGCATCGGCCTGGCTCGGATTACGCTCCACACAGGTGTCGCGAGCCTCGAGCGCGACGAACCGCCGATCGAAGAGTGGTACCGTGTCCCGCGAGAGGCGGTGGCGGCGATCGAAGCGGCCCGGGAGCGCGGCCGCCGGGTGATCGCGGTCGGCACCACCGTCGTCCGCGCCCTCGAAAGCGCGGTCGATCCGCGGGGGCGGCTCATAGCGTCGCAGGGATGGACCGATCTCGTGATCACACCCGAGCGGCGGATCCGCACAGTGGACGCTTTGCTCACCGGCTTTCACGAGCCGCGGGCGTCGCATCTCGCGATGTTGACGGCGTTCGCCGGGCGGACACACCTCGAGCACGCCTATCGTGCGGCGATCGCCGGCGGATACCTCTGGCACGAATTCGGCGACCTGCACCTGATTCTTTAGCCGCCGGCAACCGGCGGCAATTCGCCGCCGCCGGCCCTATCGTGAACCGTGGACGTTGCGCTTTTCGCCTGGACTTGACTTCTTGTGCTACCATGGAGGGTACCAAACCTGATGACCGGGGCGAGTAGGCCGGGCGGTCCGATCGTAGAGACCCGCGCGAACACGGTGAAAGCGCGGGACGGATGCCCGGACCGAATGGACCCGTGAGGGGCGGACCGAAAGGCGGCGGACGTACTGGCTCACGCTGTGGGCCGCCCGCTGAGTAGTCGCCGCCGGCATCCTCCCCCGTAATCCGGAGGCCGGGATCGAGCCGCGCCCCAGACGGGCGGCTCCGTCCCGTCGAGCGCCCCGGTGTCGCGCCGGGGAAGTGGGGTGGTACCGCGGGGCCCGATGAGCCTCCCGTCCCGAGAGGACGGGGGGCTTGTGTATTTCGCGGCAAGGAGGCGGGCGGGATGATCGTCGTCATGCAGCCGGGATACAGCCGGGCCGAGCGCGAGGCGGTGACGCGGCAGATCGAGGAAGCCGGACTTCGCACGCAGGTCATGGAAGGCGTCGAACGGACGGTGATCGGCGTGGTGGGAGACAGTCACACCAAGGAGTCGCTTCGCCAGAGTCTGGAAGCGCTGCCGGGCGTCGAAAGCGTGGTGCGCATCCTCCAGCCGTACAAGCTCGTCAACCGCGAGTTTCACGGCGGCAAGGATTCGATCGTGTGGGTGCGGGACGTGGCGATCGGCGGCGGCCGCGTCGTCGTCATGGCCGGGCCGTGCACGGTGGAAACCCGCGAGCAGACGCTGCGGACGGCGCGCTCGGTCAAAGCCGCCGGCGCGCAGATCCTCCGCGGGGGGGCCTTCAAGCCCCGCACTTCGCCGTACTCGTTCCAGGGGCTGGAAGAGGAAGGCCTCAAGATCCTCGCCGAGGCGCGCGCCGAGACCGGCATGCCGCTGGTCACCGAAGCCATGGACGCCCATCAACTGGAGCTCGTCATGGAATACGCGGACATGGTGCAGATCGGGGCCCGCAACATGCAGAACTACACGCTGCTGCGCGAGGTCGGGCGGTCCGGGCATCCGGTGCTGCTGAAGCGCGGACCGAGCGCGACGATCGAAGAGCTGCTCCTGGCCGCCGAGTACATCATGGCCGAGGGCAACCCCAAAGTCGTGCTGTGCGAGCGCGGCATCCGCACGTTCGAGACGTACACGCGCTACACGCTCGACATCACGGCCGTGCCGGTCCTGAAATCGCTGAGCCACCTGCCGGTGATCGTCGATCCCTGTCACGGGCCCGGCAAGTCCAGGCTCGTCATCCCGATGGCCCGGGCAGGCGTGGCCGCCGGCGCGGACGGGCTGCTCGTCGAGGTGCATCCGGAGCCGGATCACGCCCTCTGCGACGGGCCGCAACTGCTCACGCTGGAGAGCTTCGCGCTGCTGATGCAGGAGCTCGACGGCATCGCCCTCGCGGTCGGGCGGCGGGTGTAGGCGCGGCGATGACGCCGTTTGCCCGCGCGGCGGTCATTGGGGTGGGCCTCATCGGCGGCTCGCTCGGCATGGCGATGCGCCGGCGGCGGCTCGCGCGCGAGGTGGTCGGGGTCGCCCGCGTGCCCGAGACCCTGGGCACGGCCCGCACGCGCGGCGCGATCGATCGCGGGACCACCGATCCGGTGGAGGGTGTCGCGGGGGCGGACCTTGTGGTGCTGGCCACCCCGCCCGATCTCATCGTCCCGCTGGCGCGGGAGATTCTGCCATACCTCGCGGCGGGGGCGATCCTGACCGACGTGGCGAGCGTAAAGGCCGAGATCGTTCGGGCGGTCGAACCGGCCCTCGATCCCGAGCGGGGCGTGGCGTTCGTCGGCGGCCACCCCATGGCCGGCAACGAAAGCCGCGGCGTGGGCGCCGCGTCCGCGGAGCTGTTCGAGGGATCGGTGTACCTCCTCACGCGCACTACCGCGACGGCGGAGGCGGCGCTGGACCGCCTGGCCGCGCTCGCGCAGGCGCTCGGAGCCCGGCCGATGGTGGTGGACCCGGACGCGCACGACCGGGCGGTGGCGCGGGTGAGCCACCTGCCGTATCTCGTGGCCGCGGCGCTCGTGGGCGCGGCGGAGGGGGAGACCGCGGCCGCCGGGCCGTCGTTCCTCGGGGCGACGCGGGTCGCCGGCAGCCCCGTGCCGTTGTGGGCGCAGATCTGCCGGCTCAACCGGGGGGAGATCGTCGAGGCGCTGCGCGCATTTCGCGACCGGCTCGATCGCCTGGAGCGCGCGCTCGCCGGCGGGACAAACTTAGAAGAGCTGCTCGACGACGCGCGCCGCGCGCGCCTCGAGCTCTCGTCGCGGAGCGAGCCGTGAGCGCCGCCGTCCCGCTCGCGCCCACCGTGACCGAGTTCGACCGCCGGGCCCGGGAAGGGAATCTCGTGCCCGTCTCGTGCGAGATCATGGCGGACCTCGACACGCCGATCTCCGCGTTTCTGCGCATCCGGCACCTGCCGTACCCGTTCCTGCTCGAGAGCGCGGAGGGCAGCGAGAAGGTTGCGCGCTACTCGTTCCTGGGTGCCGCGCCGCGTCTTGTGCTGCGCGCGTTCGCCGATCGCGTGGAGATCCACGAGGGCGGTACGGTCCGCCGCCTCCGGCAGGAGCCGCTCGCCGCGGCCCGCGACGTGCTCGCGCGATACCGTCCCGTCGCCGATCCGGCCCTGCCGCGATTTTACGGGGGGTTGGTCGGGCACTTCGGCTATGATCTGATCCGCACGATCGAACGTCTGCCGAACCAGCCTCCCGACGATTACGGCCTGCCGATCCTCAGTCTCGCCCTCGCCGACACCGTGGTAATCTTCGACCACGTCCGCCACCGGATCCGGATCGTGGCCAACGCGTGCGTCGACGACGGCGCCGAACGCGCCTACCACGACGCGCGGGAGCGGATCGAGCGGTGGATCGACCTGCTCCGCGCGCCGATGCCCGCGGTCCCGGCCGGGGGCCCGTATCCGCCGCTGCGGCTGCGCTCCAACATGACGCGGGAGCGCTATCTCGCGGCGGTCGAGGCCTGCCGGGCGTACATCCACGCCGGCGACGCCTTCCAGATCGTGTTCTCGCAGCGCTTTGCCGCGGACGTCGGCGATCTCGACCCGTTCGCCGTCTACCGCGCCGTGCGCGCCATCAACCCGTCGCCGTTCATGTTCTATCTCGGCGGCGGCGACGCGACCCTCGTCGGGGCGTCTCCGGAGCTCCTGGTCCGGCTCGAGGGCGATCGCATCCAGATGCGCCCGATCGCCGGCACCCGCCGGCGCGGCCTCGACGACGGCGAGGACCGGCGGCTCGAGCAGGAGATGCTCGGGAGCGAGAAGGAACGCGCCGAGCACGTCATGCTCGTCGACCTGACGCGCAACGACGTCGGGCGCGTCGCGCGGTACGGGACCGTGCGCGTCCCCGAGCTCATGACGGTCGAGCGCTACTCGCACGTCATGCACATCGTGAGCCTCGTCGAGGGCCGGCTCCGGCCGGGGCTCGACGCGTTCGACGTGCTGCGCGCCGTGTTTCCCCATGGCACCGTGAGCGGCGCGCCGAAGGTCCGGGCGATGGAGATCCTCGACGAGCTGGAGCCGACGACGCGCGGGCCGTACGCCGGCGCGGTGGGCTACGCGGGTTTCGGCGGCGCGCTCGACACGTGCATCGCGATCCGCACGCTGGCGCTGCGCGGCGGCGTGGCGTACGTCCAGGCCGGCGGCGGCATCGTCGCGGACTCCGAGCCCGCCGCGGAGTACGACGAGACCGTGAACAAGGCGAAGGTGCTCATCCGCGCCATCGAGATGGCGCGGCGCGGTCTGTAGGGCCACGGCGTCGCACCATGTCGCGGGCCCGGCGGAGGAGACGGCGATGATCCTGGTTATCGACAACTACGACTCGTTCACGTACAACCTCGTGCAGTATCTCGGCGAGCTCGGGGAGGAGCTCGAGGTCCGCCGAAACGACGCGAGCACGGTCGACGAGATCGCGGCCCTGCGGCCGGAGGCGATCGTGGTCTCGCCCGGCCCGTGCACCCCGGCGGAAGCGGGCGTGAGCACGCCGCTCGTCGCATCCCTCGCCGGGCGGGTCCCGATCCTCGGCGTCTGCCTCGGACACCAGTGCATCGGCGCGGCCTGCGGCGGCGCGGTCGTGCGGGGCCTCGCGCCGGTGCATGGCAAGACGTCCCGCATCCATCACGACGGCCGGACGATCTTCACGGGGCTGCCGAGCCCGATCACCGGCACGCGATACCACTCGCTGGTGATCGACCCCGGCCGCCTGCCGCCGTCGCTCGAAGTCTCCGCCCGCACCGAGGACGGCGTCATCATGGGCGTGCGTCACCGCACCGCGATCGTCGAGGGGGTGCAGTTCCACCCCGAATCGGTGCTGACCGACTACGGGCACGCCATACTCCGGAACTTCCTGGCGGTGGCGCGGGGACAGACGCCGCCGGGACTCGCCGGAACGCTCCCGCAGGCGCCGGCGGTAGCCGTGGGGAGCTAGCACGATGCCGCTGCGACCCGCGATCGCCAAAGTCGCCGCCCGCGAGACCCTCACGGAGGCGGAGGCTCACGCCGCGATGAGCCACATCATGGACGGCGAGGCCACGCCGGCGCAGATCGCCGCCTTCATCACCGGGCTCGCGATCCGCGGCGAGACGGTCGACGAGATCACCGGGTTCGCCCGCGCGATTCGCGAACACGCCGTGACGATCGCGCCCCGCGCCGACCACCTCGTCGACGTGGTGGGCACCGGCGGCGATCGCCTCAACACGTTCAACATCTCGACCACCTCGGCGTTCGTGATCGCCGGCGCCGGCGGGCACGTCGCGAAGCACGGCAACCGGGCCGCCAGCAGCCGCAGCGGCGCCGCCGACGTCCTCGAGGCGCTGGGCGTGAATCTCGAGGCGCCGCCCGAGGTCGTCCAGGCCTGCGTCGAGGAGGTCGGGATCGGCTTCCTGTTCGCGCCGCGGTTCCATCCGGCGTTCAAGCACGCGCTGGCGCCCCGGCGCGAGATCGGCATCCGGACGGTCTTCAACATCCTCGGCCCGCTCACCAACCCGGCCGGTGCGCGCCGCTACCTGCAGGGCGTGCCGAGCCCGGCGCACACCGAGGTGATGGGCCGGGTGCTGGCGCAGCTCGGCGCCGACCGGGCCTTCGTGGTGCACGGTCTCGACGGCATGGACGAGATCACGCTGTGCGGGCCGACCCAGGTGACGGAAGTCCGGGACGAGGCGGTGCGCACGTCCACGATCACCCCGGAGCAGTTCGGCTTCCGGCGGGCGGCGCTCGAGGATCTCCGCGGCGGCACGCCGCAGGAGAACGCCGCGACAACCGTCGCGATCTTGAACGGGAACGAGCGCGGGCCCCGCCGGGACATCGTGGTGCTGAACGCCGGCGTCGCCCTCGTCGCGGCGGGGATCGCCGAGACGTTCGACGACGGCGTGACCCGGGCGGCGCAGAGCATCGACACCGGGCGCGCGTACGACCGGCTCGAGGCGCTGCGGCTTCGGACGAAGTTCGCGTAGCCGGCGATGGGCGTCCTCGAGCAGATTGTGGCACACAAACGCGAGGAGCTGGCGGACCGCCGGCGGCGGATGCCCGCCGCGGACGTGCGCGGGCGGGCCGCGGACGCCCCACCCGCGCGGCCCTTCCACGCCGCGCTGCGCGCCCCAGGCGGGCCGCTGACCGGCTCAGGCGGGGGCATCCGGCTGATCGCGGAAGTCAAAGGCGCGTCGCCCTCCGCCGGGACGATCCGCGCGGACTTCGATCCCGCGGCGATCGCGCGCGCCTACGCCGCAGCCGGTGCGGCCGCGATCTCCGTGCTCACGGACGCGCGGTTCTTTCACGGCGCCGACGAGCATCTGACGCGGGTGCGGCGGGCCGTCGAGGTTCCGCTGCTGCGCAAGGACTTCACGCTGGAACCCTATCAGGTGTACGAGGCGCGGGCGATCGGCGCCGACGCCGTGCTCCTGATCGCGGCGATCCTGGACCGGGCCGCGGCCGCGGACCTCATGGCCCTCGCGGCGGACCTCGGCATGGCGGCGCTCGTCGAGGTGCACACGGACGGCGAGCTCGAGGCGGCGCTCGCGGCCAGCGCGGGCCTGGTGGGCATCAACAACCGCAACCTCGATACGCTCGCGACCTCGCTCGAGGTGACCCGGCGGCTGCGGCCCCGCGTCCCGTCCGGCGTGACGGTGGTGGCCGAAAGCGGCATCGCGGAGCGGCGGGACGTCGAGGAAATGGCGCGGCTCGGCGTCGATGCCGTGCTCGTCGGCTCGGCGCTGATGCGGTCGGCCGACCCGGGCGCCCGCGTCCGCGAGTTGCTCGGCGCGGGGCCGGAAGAGCGTCCCGTCGGAGGGGCGAACACGGGGAGGGACCATGCCTGAGACCCAGACCACCCACACGGCCGTCCGGCGGACCGCGCCGGGCAAGAAAGGCCGGCTCCTCACGGGCGACCGGCCCACCGGCCGGCTGCACATCGGACACTACGTCGGCTCACTCGAGAACCGCCTCCGGCTGCAGGAAGAATACGAGTGCTTCTTCCTGGTCGCCGACTACCACGTGCTCACGACCGGCGTCGAGCGGACCCGGGAGATCGCCGGCAACGTGGAGGATCTCCTGCTCGACTACCTGAGCGTCGGCATCGACCCGGAGCGCAGCACGATCTACGTGCAGTCGCTGGTCCCCGAAGTCGCCGTGCTGCACCTCATCTTCTCGATGCTGACGACGGTCCCGCGGCTCCAGCGCGTGCCGACGCTCAAGGAAGTCATGCGCGATCTCAAGCTCGAGACCGCGACCGCCGGCCTCCTGACGTACCCGGTCCTGCAGGCGGCGGACATCCTGATGGTCCGCGCCGACGTCGTGCCGGTCGGCAAGGACCAGTCGAGCCACCTCGAGGTCACGCGCGAGGTCGCGCGCCGCTTCAACGAGCTGTACGGGCCGGTGTTCCCCGAGCCGGCGACGATCACCGGCCGGGTCGGCACGCTCGTGGGCACGGACGGCGAGGCCAAGATGAGCAAGTCCCTCGGCAACACGATCGATCTCTCCGACGACCCCGAGACGGTGCGGCGCAAGGTCATGGGGATGTTCACGGATCCGACGCGGATCCACCCGACCGATCCCGGGCACGTCGAGGGAAATCCCGTGTTCACCTACCACGACGCGTTCAACCGGGACGCCGCGGAGGTCGAAGAGCTGAAGGAGCGCTACCGCAAGGGGACCGTGGGCGACGTCGAGGTCAAGAAGCGCCTCGTTCGGGTCATCAACGAGTTCCTCGACCCGATCCGGGACCGCCGGGCGCGGTGGGCCGCGCAGCCGGAGCGCCTGCGCGAGATCGTCCTCGAGGGCAGCCGGGTCGCGCGCCGCGAGGCGCAGGCGACGTTGGCGTTGTGTTTGGAGCGGATGGGGATGGACTACTTCCGCGGGGTCCGCGACGAGGCGGCCGTCGAATGATCGCGGTCCGCGTCAAGATCTGCGGCGTCCGCCGCCTCGCCCAGGCGCTCGTCGCGGCCGAGGCCGGCGCGGACGCGGTCGGGTTCAACTTCTGGCGGCCCGGTCGGCGGTACGTGCCGACGGAGGTCGCCCGGCAGATCGCGCGGGCGCTGCCGCCGTTCGTGTGCAAGGTCGGCGTGTTCGTCGACGAGGACCCCGATCGGGTGCGCGACATCGCCGCGCGCGTCGGCCTCGACGCGCTGCAGCTCCACGGCGCCGAATCCCCGGAGGTCTGCGCCGGCTTCGACCTGCCGGTGATCAAGGGGATCAAGGTGCGCGGGCCGGAGAGCGTCGTCGGCCTGGGGCGGTACCGCGTCGCCGGGTTTCTGCTCGACGCCCACGTTCCCGGCGAGGCCGGGGGCACGGGACGGGCGTTCGACTGGAGTCTTGCCGCGCGCGCGCGGGACGCGGGACCGATCATCCTCTCCGGCGGCCTGACCGCGGACAACGTCCAGGACGCGATCCGCCGGGTCCGGCCCTACGCCGTCGACGTCGCCACGGGCGTCGAGACGGACGGGGAGGCAGATCCGGAGAAGATTCGCGCGTTTCTCGCCCGCGTGCAGGAGTGGAACTCCGCGCAGGAGGTGCGGGGATGACAGGACCTGGGCAGGCGCAGCCCCAGACCGGCATCGACGCGCAGGCCGGCGTGACACGGCCGGCCGGGTGGTTCGGGAACTACGGCGGCCGGTTCGTGCCGGAGACGCTGGTCCCGGCGCTCGCCGAGCTTGAAGCGGCCTACGCCGCGGCGCAGCACGATCCGGTCTTCGCCGCCGACATGGAACGCTATCTCCGGACCTTCTGCGGACGCCCGACGCCGCTTTACTTCGCGCGCCGGCTGAGCGACACTCTCGGCGGCGCCCGGATCTACCTCAAGCGGGAAGATCTGCTCCACACCGGCGCGCACAAGATCAACAACGCGATCGGCCAGGTGCTGCTCGCGCACCGGATGGGGAAGCAGCGCATCATCGCCGAGACCGGCGCCGGGCAGCACGGCGTGGCGACGGCCACCGCGGCCGCCGTCTTCGGGCTGCCCTGCGAAGTCTACATGGGGACCGAAGACATGGCGCGCCAGGCCCTCAACGTGTTCCGGATGCGGCTCCTCGGCGCGCGCGTCCTGCCGGTCGACAACGGGAGCCGCACCCTGAAGGATGCGATCAACGAGGCGCTGCGGGACTGGGTGACCAACGTCGCGACCACGTATTACGTCATCGGCTCCGTCGTCGGGCCGCATCCGTACCCCATGCTGGTGCGCGACCTGCAGTCCGTGATCGGCCGGGAGGCCCGGCTCCAGATGCTGGCGGCCGAAGAGCGCCTCCCCGACGCGGTCGTCGCCTGCGTCGGCGGCGGCAGCAATTCGATGGGGACGTTCTATCCATTCAAGGACGACGCCGGTGTGGACCTCATCGGCGTCGAGGCCGCGGGTTCGGGCGTTGCGACCGGCCGGCATGCCGCCACGCTGGTCGCGGGCTCCCCCGGCGTGCTGCACGGGGCCATGAGCTACGTGATTCAAGACTCCGGCGGGCAGGTGCTGCCGACACACTCGATCTCCGCGGGCCTGGATTACCCCGGCGTCGGCCCCGAGCATTCGTACTTCAAGGACACCGGACGGGCCCGGTACGTGGCCGTGACGGACGCGGAAGCCCTCGACGGATTCCACCTGCTGTGCCGCATGGAGGGGATCATCCCGGCGCTCGAGTCGTCCCACGCGATCGCGTACTTGAGAACGCTCGCGCCCGACCTGGGCCGCGACAAGGTCATCCTGGTGTGTCTCAGCGGACGGGGCGACAAGGACGTGGACACGGTGGCGAAGACGATGCGGGAGGAACTCCGGACGTGACCGGCCCGGCAGCCACGGCCGTGCTCCCGAACAACCGCCTCGTGCAGGCGTTTGAGCGGCTCAGGGCCGAGCGGCGCTGCGCCTTGATTCCGTACGTCATGGCGGGGGATCCCGACGTGCCGGCCACGGAACGCCTCGTCGAGACCCTGGTCGCCTCCGGCGCGGACGCGGTGGAGCTCGGCGTGCCCTTCAGCGATCCGATCGCCGACGGTCCGGTGAACCAGCGCGCCGGCCTTCGCGCCTTGGCGCAGGGGATGGGAATCCGTCCGGCGCTCGATCTCGTCGCGCGGCTGCGGACGCGCACCCAGGCGCCGCTCGTGTTCATGACTTACTATAATCTGATTCTCCGCTACGGACCCGGCCGATTCGCGCAAGACGCCGCGGCCGCCGGCCTCGACGGCCTCATCGCCGCGGATCTGCCGCCCGACACCGCGGAGGAGCTCACCGGCGCGGCGCGCCCCGCGGGGCTCGCGACGGTGTTTCTGGCCGCGCCCACGAGCACGCCCGAGCGGATTCGGGCGGTCGCCGCGGCGTCGACCGGGTTCGTCTACTGCGTGTCGCGGACCGGGGTGACCGGCGTGCGCGACGCGCTGCCCGTAGGCCTCCCCGAGCTCGTGGCGCGGATCCGGGCCGAGACCGCCACCCCGGTCTGCGTCGGCTTCGGCATCAGCCGCCCGGCCCAGGCCCGCGAGGTCGCCCGGGTGGCCGACGGCGTGATCGTCGGCAGCGCGCTCGTGCAGATGATCGAAGAGGCGCCGCGCGACCTGGCCCGCGTCGGCGCGTTTGTGCGGCAGCTCAGCGCGGCGATCGCCGAGCGCTGAGCGCGGTCCCGCCGCTCGCGCCGGGACCGGTCGATGGCCGGATGGCGCCGGCTCATTTTTGGATGTAGGCGTCGCCGAGCGCCGGATACGACGAGTAGTTGTACTTGACGTTCTTCACCTCGTTCCGAATCGCCCACACCGACAGCTTATCCATCAACGGAATCGCGACGGCTTGATCCAGCAGCATGTGCTGGATCCTGACGTAGAGGGCGTGCCGCTTCACGGGATCGAGCTGCGAGCGGCCCTGTTCGAGCAGCGCGTCCACGTCGCGGTTGGAGTAGCAGGACCAGTTGAAGTTGCTGCCGATCGTGGCCGAATCGAACAGCGCGTAGAGCGCATCCGGTTCGTTGGTGCGGAGGAAGATCGATCCCATGTTCGTGGCGCACCGGTAGTTGTCGTCGACCCAGGGCGCGGCGGCCTGGCTCTTGATCCTCGCGTCGATCCCGAGCTGCAGAAACTGGCCCTGGACCAGCTCGACTTCCGGGAAGTTGCCGCCGCCGTAGGTCAGCGAGTTGATCACGACCGACAGCGGCCTGCCGCCCTTCACCCGGACGTTGTTCGGCCCCATCTTCCACCCGGCTTCGTTCAGCAGCTGCGCGGCCTTCGCCGGATTGTAGGGGTAGTACTTGCACGCGGCCGGATCGTTCAGCAGCGACTGGCTGAGCAGGCCGCAGCCGATGACGTCGAGGCCCTTGTAGACCGATCCGACGATCGCGGCGCGGTTGACGGTGTAGCTGAGCGCCCGGCGGACCTGCACGTCGTCCGTGGGTGCGAGCCTGACGTTCAGCCACCAGAAGTATGAGGAGCCGGGGAACGGCCGGGTCTCGATCCGCAGCGCCTTGTTGGCCCGCAGCTGCGCCAGCGCGGACCCGGGCGACGAGTACAGGTAGATCATCTGCGTCTCCCCCGTCTCCACCGTGACGTTGCGGCTGCCGCTCTCCGGGATGTTCCGCCATACGATCCGGTCGAGGTAGGGCGCGCCGAGATGGTCGCTCCACGGCGCGCGGCGGTTGTAGGCGGCGTTGCGGACCAGGGTGATGTGATCCTGGGTGACGTACTCCGAGACGGTGAACGGCCCGGTGCCGATCGGCCGCTTGGCCACGTCCGCCCCCTGCGCCGGCGTGGTCTTCGGCGAGAGCATGGCCAGCACGCCGACGGCCGCGTTGGCCAGGAACGGGGCGTACGGCTCTTTGAACGTCACGCGTGCCGTGTACTCGTTCACGACGGTCGTGCCGGTATACCCGAGCAGCGCGTTCAGGGCGCCCCCCGCCTTGAACCCGGGGCTCACGATCCGGTCGAGGTTCCACTTCACGGCTTCGGCATTGAACGGCGCGCCGTCGCTGAAGGCGACGTCCTTCCGCAGCGCAAACGTGAACGTCCTGCCGTCGGGCGACGTCGTGTAGGCCGCGGCCAGCCACGGGACGATCACCCCGTCCGGCCGCTGGTAGACGAGGCTTTCGGTCGTGTTCAGGCTCGCGATCAGGTAACTGATGGCCGCCGTCGACGCGTGCGGGTCGAGCGTGGAGGGTTGCGAGTCGAGGCCGGCGACGAGCGTCCCGCCTTTCGCGGGCGCCGCGCTCACCCGGATCCCGGCCAGAGCCAGAACGATTGCCGCACCACCGGCCGCCCACCGGACGGTTCTCCGCCGCGTGCCTCGAGTCGGCATGGTCATCCTCCTCATGTGTTGCGATTCATCCGGGACAGAGTCAGGCAGCGCGTTCCGCAGACGCCGAGCAGTGACGGTCGCTTCTCTGACGGCACCGGGCAAGTCCTCCCCGCGCATTTGACACGCCGCGCGCGCGCCGGTACCGTGGGGGCGTGGACTCCGCATCCGGGGCGCCCGGCCATGTTGCCGAAGGGCTCAAGGGCATCGTCGCGGCGGAAAGCCGGATTTGCTTCGTCGACGGGATCGAAGGCCGGCTGATCTACCAAGGGTACGACATCCACGACCTGGCCGCGCACGCGGGCTTCGAAGAAGTCGCGTATCTACTGTGGCACGGCGACCTGCCCACCCGCGACCAGCTCAGCGCCCTGCAGCGAGACCTCGTCGCGGCGCGCGCACTGCCCGACCCCGTCTTGAACATGCTGCGGGGGTTTCCCCGCGCCGTGCTGCCGATGGACGCCCTGCGCACGGCCGTGTCGGCGCTCGGCGTCTACGATCCCGAGACGCGCGATGACTCCCCGGCGGCGAATCTTCGGAAGTCGGTGCGGCTGACCGCGCAACTCGCGACGATCGTGGCCGCGATCGGGCGGTGCCGCGATGGGAACGATCCCATCCCGCCCGATCCCTCGCTCAGTCACGCCGCCAATTTTCTCTTCATGCTCTGGGGCCGGCGTCCCGACGACACCAGCGTCAAGACGATGGAGATCGCGCTGATTCTCCACGCGGATCACGAACTGAACGCCAGCACCTTCGCCGCCCGCGTGACGGCGGCGACGCTCGCCGACATGCACTCCGCGATCACCTCGGCGATCGGCACGCTCAAGGGGCCGCTCCACGGCGGGGCCAACGAAGCGGTGATGCGTCTGTTGCTGAAGATCGGCGAGCCGTCGAAGGTCCTCCCGGCCGCCCGCGAGATGCTGGCCGGGAAGCAGAAGATCCCGGGGTTCGGGCATCGGGTCTACAAGACCGAAGACCCGCGCGCGACGCACCTGCGCCGGATGTCCGAAGAGCTGGGCCGGCGCAAGGGCGAGTTGAAGTGGTTCGAGATGTCGCGGACGCTCGAGCAGTTCATGCTGTCGGAGAAAAAGATCCACGCCAACGTGGACTTCTACTCGGCGTCGTCCTACTACGAGCTCGGCATCCCGCTGGAGTTGTTCACGCCGGTGTTTGCGGTGAGCCGGATCAGCGGCTGGACCGCGCACGTGCTCGAGCAGCTGGCCGACAACCGGATCATCCGGCCGCGGGCCGAGTACGTCGGCCCACGCAATCGCGTGTATCTCCCGATCGACCAGCGCTAGGCGGTCCGGCCCGCGGGCCGCGAGTGCCGATGAGTTGAGCAAGCCATCGGTTCCGAAGACTGGGGACCAGCGCCACGGTTAGCGGCTGGTCCCCAGTTGCCAGGGCGGTGCTACGATGCTACAGATCTTCATGCATACAGCGTTAGGCTATCTTCGGGAGTTTGCCGAAGTGGCAGTGCTGGGTTTCCTCGTCGCCGGGATTCTCAACGCGATTGTCAACAAAGCGGCGGTCGCCCGCCATCTCGGCGGAAGCATCGTCGGCGCGAACGCGCTGGCAGCCACATGGGGATTCCTTATGCCCCTCTGTTGCTGCTCGGGCATCCCCACGGCATTAACCCTCTACCGTTCGGGGAGCCATCGGGGACCCGCCTGTGCGTTTTTGATTGCTGTTCCGTGGTTCAACTGGTATGGTCTAACGGCTCTGGTCATCTTTCTGGGTTGGCGTGCCGGATTGATCGTCTCTCTTTCCGCGGTCGTGGTTGGGTCCTTGGCCGGTGTGCTCATCGATACCGTTATTGGTCGTTCGTCGGGGGTATCGGCCGCCCCCGCGCTTCCCGAGGCCGGCGGATGCACCGAAGCGGGGTGTTGCGATGCCGGCCCGGTGGACTCTGCGGACCAGCGTCTGCTCGACTTATCCAACCCGAGGGACAAGGCAAAGTCTGGAGCACGGTTCGCATTTGACTTGTTGCGGGAGCTTGGCCCCTGGATGATTGCCGGTATCCTGTTGGGGGCGGCAATCGAAGCAACCGTGCCAAAAGAACTTGTCACCACGTATCTTGGGAAAGCGAGCCTGTGGGGAATCTTGGTAGCTCTTGTCGTCGCGGGAGCCTTTTACACTGACAGTCTCGCCTCATTGCCGTGGGTACGAACATTGCTTGATAAGGGACTCGGCGCTGGCAGCGGCATGATCCTGCTGGTTGCGGGTGTGGGGACGAACCTGTCCACGCTTGGCCCTGTTGCTCGGGTTATGGGATTGCGAACGGCGGTCGTCTATGCTGCCAGCGTGGTGGTTCTCACCGGCATGCTCGGCTATCTGCTTAACAGGCTCGTCTAGACTATCCTCCCCACCATACCATGCCCCACCAATCAAGTTGGAGGAGCACTAACCGATTACGTCCTCGCCCCCGTCCACGCCGATCACGTTGCCCGTCATCCATTCCGTGCCCGGTCCGCACAGCGCGGCGATCGCCCGGGCGACGTCCCGCGTCGTGGTGAGGCGGCCCGAGGGGTTGCGCCGGAGCGCCTGTTCGACGATCGCCTCGTTGCCGGGGATCTTGCGGAGCGCCGGCGTATCCGTGACGCCGGCGCGGATCGCATTGATGGTGATGTCGCGGGGCGCCAGTTCCATCGCCAACTGGCGGATGTGGGACTCGAGCGCTGCTTTGGCGGCCGAGACCGCCCCGTAGTTCGGCAGCACGCGTGTCCCGCCGGCGCTGGTCATCGCGAAGATCTTGCCGCCCCGCCGCATCAGCCCGGAGTGCACGAGGTCCTGCGTCCAGTAGACGAGGCTGTGCGCCATCACCGAGAGGGTCATGTCCATCTGCGCCGGGGTGATCGCGTCCGCGGCCGTCTCGGCGATGTACGGGCGCAGGTTGCCAAACGCGAGCGAGTGGAGCAGCACCCCGACCGCGCCGCCCGTGCCCGCCTCCTCGCGGGCGCGCGCGAGCACTTCGACGCGGCGCTCGGGGTCCGCGGCGTTCACGTTGAAGAACACGGCCGCGCGCCCCGCGGCGCGGATCCCGCCGATCACGTCCTCGACGTGCGGCATCGTGCCCTTGCGGTCCAGGTGGACGCCGATGATGTCGTAGCCGGCCGCGGCGAGCTCGAGGCTCGTCGCCTCGCCGAAGCCGCTGCTCGCGCCGAGGATCAAGGCCCAACGACGTTCTTCCGCCATGCTCCCGCTATTTCGGTCCGGCCGCCCCTTCCCCTTGGCCCGCAGCGTCGGGCGTTGCCGCGGCCCGCTTGCCCGCGGCGTCGGGCCGGAAACGCGCGCTACGGGCCGGCCGAGGCCGATCCGGGCGACGGCTTGAGCGGGAGCACCAGCGGCGGGCGCGGCGGCCGCGTGAAGTCGAAGTCCGCCGCGAGGTTCCCGAGTTGCGGGGCGTCTTCGCGGACGGTCGGACGGCGGTCGGGCCGGCCGTCGGTCCGCGGATCGATGCGCCGGCCGCCGAGAAAATCGTCCTCGATGAATTTCACGTAGGCGTCGAAGCTCAACACCTGGTGGTCGATGTAGCCGCGGCGGGCGTAGGTGCTGATCACCAGCCCCGGCACGCGGAGACCGTAGCCGTTCTCATCGATCGTCGGCGGTGCGACGTGGTCGTAGAAGCCGCCCCAATCATCCCAGGCCAGGAAGATCGCGGTGCTGTTCCAGTCCGGTCCCTGCATGACCGCGTTGATCAGACTCGTGACGTACGTCTGGCCCGCGCTGACGAGGGCCGGCGGGTGTTCGCTCGTGCGGCCGTTCGGCACGACCCAGGACACGGCGGGCAGCGTTCCGCCGCGCGCGGCCTCGAAGAAGTGCGGGACGGTCTGAATGTTCCGCAGCTCGCCGTCGTTCCGCACCGTCGCAAACCACGGCAGCGGATTCCAGATCTCGGGCGTCCCGGCGCGCTGCGGCTTGGGGGGACAACTGGCCGCGTCGTTGTCGCAGTCCGGCTGAGTGCCCTCGGCGACGTAGTACGCCCACCTGATGCCGGCCTTGTGCAGGAGGTACGTCAGGTCCGTCCACGCGTAGTTGGGCGCGCGCGTGCCGGGACTGCGCCGGCCTCCAAGCCGGTCGGGACTCTGGAGCTCGTTCACGCAGCTCATCGGATCGCCGGTCGCGCACCGCGCCGACCACTCCGAGACCATGAACAGATGCTCGGGCAGGCTCCACGAGGCGTTGGGCTCGAACATGCGATCTTGTAACACGAACTCGCGCGCGTAGGTCCAGTAGTTCGGGATCTCCCGCGCATCGTGGTAGCCCATCACATCCGGCGCGGCGGCGCTGCCGGCGCAGGTCGGATCGAAGACATTGCGGCACCGCCCGGTCCGGACCGCCTGGGCGATGAACCCGTCCATCTTACCGCCGTCGATGTCCGCCGCGGCATTGGCCGCGCCATGCGGGCCGCCGCGGTTGAGGTCGCGCGAATCGTGAAACGGCTTCGCGCACCCGCCGGCCCGCGGATCGGGCACGCACACCCCCTGCCGCATCGGAATGCCGTCCGCGCCGGGGTAGGTGCCGAAGTAAGCGTCGAACGAGCGGTTCTCCTGCATGATGACGACGACGTGTTGGATCTTGTGGATGCCGCCGAGATCCGCGGCGGGCGTCTCCTGGAGCCAGCCGGCCGGCAGTCCCCACGGCAGCAGCGCGCTCAGCGCCGTTCCGAGAACGGCGAGGACCGCCCGGCGGAACCGGCAGACGATCCGCGGACGGCGGTGCCTGGTGGCCGGGTGGAGTTGTTGGGCGTTGATCCGCATGGACCCCCTCCGTGTGCGGGCGTGCGCGGCCGGATCGCACGGATGAGGAAGCCTCCGCGCCCGCTGTCGAGAGCAGAGAGCGCCGGGGCCGGGTGAGGAGTTCCCGGCGGGCGCCGCGGCTGCTAGCCTTTCACCGCGCCCGCGGTGAGGCCGGAGACGTAATGCTCCACGAAAAACGTGTAGATGAGGGCGATCGGGACGGACCCGAGCACCGCCGAGGCCATCAGCGGACCCCAAAACAGCACGTCGGCCCGGATGAGGTCGCTGACGGTGCCGACGGGAATCGTCTTCAGCGGTCCCGACGACATGAAGATGAGGGCGTAGAGGAACTCGTTCCACGAGAGCGTGAACGAGAAGATCGCGGCCGAGAGCACGCCCGGCAGCGAGAGCGGCAGCACGATCCTGAGGAGTGTGCCCACGCGGGTGCTGCCGTCGATCTGCGCGCATTCCTCGATCTCTCGCGGGATGGTCCGGAAGTAGCCCATCAGCAGCCAGGAGCCGAACGGAATGAGAAACGTCGGGTACGTGAGGATGAGCGCCCAATAGGTGTTGTACAGGCGCAGCCAGCCGACGACCTGGGCGAGCGGCAGGAACAACAGCGTCGGCGGCACGAGGTAGGCCAGGAAGATCGACATCCCCATCACACCGCTGCCCGGAAACCGCAGGCGCGCCAGCGCGTACCCGATCAGGACGCTGCAGACGAGCGACAGGATGGTCGCCGCCGTCGAGATGATCAGCGTGTTCTTGGCCCACGTCGCAAAGGCGGTGTCGCGAAAGAGGTACACGTAGTTGTTGAGCGTGAAGTGCCGCGCCCACAGCGGGTTGAACCGCAGATTGAACAGGTCGGCCGGCGGCTTGAGCGAGACGATCGCCATCCAGTAGAACGGCGCCAGGAGGAAGACGAGAAAGGCGGCGAGCGGCAGGTACACCGCGAAGATCTGCCGCACCGCGCTCCGGCTGCCGACCATCACGCCACGTCCCGCCGCAGGTACCGCAGCAGCAGCACCGCGAGGACCGCAAGGAGCGGGAACATGTACAGCGCGATCGCGGCGCCCTGCCCGATCTCCGTCGCGCTCAGGCCGATCTGGTAGGCATACGTGCCGAAGATGTGGGTTTCGTTTGCCGGGCCGCCCTTCGTGAGGATGTAGATGAGCTGGAAGTCGGCGAACGTCATGATGATCGAGAAGAGCGTGCTGATCAGCATGACGCCGGTGATGATCGGCAGCGTGACGTTGCGGAACCGGTGCCAGGCGCCGGCGCCGTCGATCGCGGCCGCATCGTGGAGTTCCGCCGGCACGGCCTGCAGGCCCGCGAGAATGGTCACCCCAAAGAACGGCGTGCCCCGCCAGATGTTGGCGATCATCACGGACACGATGGCCAGCACGGGGCCGCCGAGGAAATTGATGTTGCGGGCGATGAGCCCCCAGTGCCGGAGCAGCCAGGAGATGGGGCTGAAGATTGGGTCGAAGATCATGAGCCACCCCAGGCTGCTCAACGCCGTCGGCACGATGAACGGCATGAGGACGCCGGCCCGCACCGCGTTGCGAAACGGGATGGGGGCGTTCAGCACCAGCGCGAGGCCCAGGCCCAGCAGGAGTTTGAACGGGACGGTGACCAAGGCGTAGATGAACGTGTTCCGCGCCGTCTGCCGAAAGATGCTGTCGCCGAGCAGGTCGGTGAAGTTGCGGAACGCGACGAACCGGCCGGCGTGTCCGATCGTGCTGTCCGTCACCGAGAGCCACAACCCGAGAAAGAACGGGTAGGCCATGAAGACGACCAGCAGCAGCGCTCCGGGCAGCATGAGGAGGAGCCCGAGGCTCCGCTCGTTTTCCAAGAGCGAATGCGTGTGACGCGCCGCCGGCACGTGCGGTTGTGCAACCGTCGTGGGCACCCCGGTTACTACCGCCCGTAGATCGCCCCCAGCTGGTCGGCCCCCCACTTGATCGCGCCGGCGGCGTCGCCCGACTGGATCGCCTTGGCGTAGGTGTCCACGATGATGTACTTCGAGAACGCCAAGCCGGACTTGGAGTTCGGCGGCCCCGCCCACCCCTGGTCGCGGCCGACACTGGCCTCCTTGCTGAACGCGTACATCACCGGGTCCTTGCCCCACATCGGATCCTTCGCCCATTTCTTCATCGCCGGCAGATTGTAGCCGGCCTGAATGTGGAGCCAGTCGCCGTACTGCTTGTCCTGGAACCACCAGGCGAGAAACTCTTTCGCGCCGGCGATGTTCTTCGAATTCTTGAGAATGGCGAGCGTCCGCGTGCCGAGCAGGGCGAACCGGCCGGCGGGGCCACGCGGGATCATTGTATGGTTCATATCCTTGGCGATGTCGGGGTAGTCCTTGAGCGCGGCCGCGTAGATGCTCGAGCCGTTGAGCGTCGCCGCGATCTGTCCTGCGAGGAACGCCTTGTTGTTGCTGGAGTCGTCCCAGGACAGACCCGTCTCGTCGAACGACTCCTTCCACGCCGACACAAGCTTCTTCATCGCGTCCACGAAGATCGGCTTGTTGAAGGCGACCGTCTTGCCGTCCCGCTCCACCTCCATCGCCCCGTGGCTCCACATGTATGGGTACGCCCAGCTCGGCGGGTCGCCCTGACTGTGGCCAAAGGCCTGCCCGAGCGGATGGCCGCTCGCCTTGAGCTTCTTGCCGAGGGCGAAGAACTGATCCCACGTCAGGTCAAGAATCTTCCCGGTCCTGGCCTGGACCGCGGCATCCGGGACGTTCGCCCCGGCCTCCCTGAGCCAGCTGATGCGATAGTTGAGGGCGTCGTTCGATTGTCCGTGAGGGATCCCCAAGTACCGGGACCCCACCTTGGCGTCGGTGGCCGCGAACGCCTCGAGGCCGCCGTCCCGTTTTGCGTACGCCTCCGTCATGTCCGTGAGATCGACGAGATTGTCCGCGTAGAGATAGTTCCAGCCCGGCCACAGCTCGACGATGTCGTACCCGCCCGCTTGAATCGCGGCGGAGATTTTCGGCTGCAGATCGGGCCAGTTGAGGAAATCCGCGTTGGCGTTGACGCCGTTGGCCTGGCCCCACTCCTGCACCTGCTTCTTGAAGAGATCCTGGGCGGCCGGGATGAAATACGTCGCCTGCAGCGTCGTGAGCGAGGTGCCCTTGAGCGTCGCGGGTGCGGCGCCGCCCCAGCGCAGCAGGCCCGGGGCGGTGCCGAGCGCGCCGAGCCCCAGCGCGCCGGCGCCTGCCGCCCGGAGCAGTGCCCGCCGAGACACACGCGGAGCGTGGCCGTCGGAGCGAGGCGCGTCCGACGCGGTGGATTGACGAAGTCCTCGCCGAACCTTTCGCATACTGGCCATGTCAACACCCCCCCTGCGCGCACCGTGGCGCACGGGGGGCTTCGCTTCCCCCGTGCGCCCCCCCTTTCGCCGCGCGTACCACATGCGCACGCCGGGGTGCGAGCACGCGGCGGCATCGAATGCAGGAGAGCCGCACCGGCGCGGCTGAATCAGGCATCATTATGGCGGCAACCGCGGATGCCGTGGTGATCGGCGGCGGCGTCGTCGGGACCAGCGTCGCATTCCACCTCGCGTCCCGCCGCGCCGGCCGGATCGTGCTCTGCGAGCGGCGCTTTCTCGCCGCCGGTGCGACCGGCAAGTCCGGCGCCCTCGTGCGCATGCACTACGCGAACGAGCCGGAGGCCCGCCTGGCCGCGGCGAGCCTGCCGTATTTCCAGCACTGGTACGATGTGGTCGGCGCCGGCTCGTCGGGTTTCGTCAACACCGGGATGCTGCGACTCGTCTCCGCGGCCAACGAGACCAAACTGCGGGCCAACGTCGCGATGCTCCGGCGGGTCGGGGTGAACACGACGGTGATCGGGCCGGACGACGTCCACGCGATCGTCCCGTCGTGGCGGACCGACGACATCGTGGCCGCGGCCTATGAGCCCGATTCAGGGATGGCCGATCCCGTGGCGACGACGCACGGCTTCGCCGGGCGCGCCGCGGACCTGGGCGCGGACGTGCGCGTCGGGACGGAAGTGCACGCGCTCCGCGTCGAGCGAGGCCGGGTCGAGGGCGTCGAGACCTCGGACGGCTTCATCGCCGCGCCCGCGGTCGTCGTGGCCGGCGGGGCCTGGGCGCTGCCGCTGCTGCGGCCGGTCGGCGCGGCGGACGAGCTGACCACCGTGCGCGTGCAGGTCACGCTCTTCCGGCGGCCGCCTCAGCACGCGGCGCTTCATCCGATCTGCATCGACGGCGCGAACGATCTGTGGATGCGCCCGGAGGGCGCGGGGTTTCTCAGCACGCTCGTCGGCATCTCGACCCGCCAGGATCTGCCGAACCCGGACACCCTCGACGAAGGCGTGGACGGCGACTACGTGATCCGGGCGCGGGAGCGCCTGGCGCGGCGCATGCCTGCTGTCACCGGCGCGCCGATGCGCGGCGGATGGGCCGGGGCGATCACGATCACGCCCGACGGCAAGCAGATCATCGACCGCCACCCGGAGATCGAGGGACTCTGGATCTGCACCGGCGACAACGGGTCGGGGTTCAAGACCGCGCCGGCGCTCGGCGCGGCGCTCGCGGAGTGGATGACCGGCGGCGAGCCGCGCACCGTGCCGCTGCGGCCGTTTCGCGCGACGCGGTTCAAAGAGGGCGCGCTTCTTATCGGCGAACACGAATACGGCGATCGTCCCAACGAGCCGGGCCGGGGGGTCATGCTCGGCTAGCGATGATGCCTGCGACGCGGATGGCGGGCAAAGTCGCGATCGTGACGGGCGCAGCGCGCGGCATCGGACGGGCGATCGCGACACGCTTCGGCGCCGAGCAGGCACACGTCGTCGTCAACGACGTCAGCGCCGCCGCCGAAGAGGTGGCCGAGACTCTGGTGGCCGGCGGCCGGTCGGCGGTGGCCGTTGCCGGCGACGTCTCCATCCCAACCCAGGTCGATCGATTGGTGGAGACGACCCTTCGGCACTTCGGCACCATCGACGTGCTTGTCAACAACGCGAGTCTGACCGATACGATGCGTCACTTTCTGGACGCCGACGACGGGTGGTGGGAGCGCATTGTCGCCGTCAATTTGACGGGCGTGTTTCTCTGCAGCGTTCGCGCCGCGCAGGTGATGGCGCGCAAGCGATCGGGCGTCATTATCAACGTGTCCAGTGGCGGTGCCTCTCGAGCGCATCGCGGCAACGCCGCGTACGACGCGGCGAAGGGCGGCGTCGAAGCCCTGACGCGTGCGATGGCGCTCGATCTCGCGCCGTATGGCGTTCGCGTCAACGCGCTCGTACCCGGATCGATTGACAGTTCGAACATGAACGATGACGTCAAACGGGCGCGAGGTGAAGACATCCCGCTGGGACGGGTGGGTGAAGTGGACGAGCTCGCCGGTCCCGCGGTGTTCTTGGCCTCTGACGACGCGCGCTACATCACCGGCCACTTGTTGGTCGTCGACGGGGGATTGCTGGTCCAACAACGATCGGCGACGGTGGATATTTTCCCGCTCAGCCGATTCCCGGCGATCGCCGGCGAGACATCCCCGGAGTCGTCGGGCTCCTAAGTGTAAAGACGGGCGGCGCTAACCGGCGCCGATCGCCCCCGCGCGGGCCGGGGAGAGCGGGTCGAGACCGGGGGCCGGCTCGCCGTGCAGGGCCGCGGCGACGGCCGCCCCAACGGCGGGCGCTAGCTGGAAGCCGTGCCCGGAGAAACCCGCGGCGACGTAAAGTCCGGCCACGCCCGGCACCGGTCCGATCAGCGGCACGCCGTCGGCGCTCTCGCCTTCGAGCCCGCACCACGCCTGCCGGATCCGGCAGGCCCGCAGCGGTACCCAGACCTCCGTCGCAACGCGCCAGCTGCCCCGGACGCTGTCGTCGCGGACCGCGCACGTCATGCTGGCGGCGTCGACGTCCGACGGCCAGCCCCCGCCGATAAAGTACGCGCCGCTCGGCAGCTGCTTGAGCGAGAGCGCCCGCCCGCTTCCCGTGATCGTGGGCGCAAGGGCCGCCGGCGCCGGGTCGGTCAGGATCATCTGCGGACCGCGCGGCACGATCGACAGGCGCACGCCGACCGGCCGGACGAGGCCGGCGCTCCACGCGCCCGCCGCGACGACGACGGTGTCTGCGGTGAACGTGTCGCCGCCCGCGGCGGCGCCGCGCACCCGGTGCCCCTCGCCGAGAAGTCGGGCCGGCCCCGCGGTGCGATACGATGCACCACGGGCCGCCGCGGCCGCGGCGAAGGCGCGCGTCGTCTTGATCGGGTCGGCCTGCCCGTCGCCCGGGCTGAACGCGCCCGCGATCACGGTGTCCGCGATGCCGGGAGCGAGGCGCCGGGCTTCGGTCGCGTCCACGATCCGGACGCCGAGCCCGGCATCACGCTCGCGCGCGACGCGCTCCTCGAGCACGCGTCGGTCGTCGTCGGTCTCGACGACGTGCAGGTGTCCGCTGTGCCGGAACTCGATGTCGGCGCCCAGTTCGCCGGCCAGGCCGGGCCAGCGCCGGGCGGCCGCCCGGGTCAAGGTCCACTCGCGGGGATCGCGCCGCTGCTGCCGGACGCCGCCGGCGCTGGCCCACGACGCGCTCGGCGGCGTGGCCGGGGGCGCCTGGTCCAGCACGACCACGCGGGTCCGCCGGAGGGCGAGATGGTAGGCGATCGACGAGCCGATTACACCGCCCCCGACGATCAGTACGTCCGCGTGGGTGGTTGGCATGGACCTACCGGCCGTTCGCCCCGCGTCAGACGGGGCCGTTCGCCCCGCGTCAGTCGGGGCCGTTCGCCCTCAACCGGCTCCAGATGCGCTCTACCTGGGCATACACGTCCTCGGCGTCCAGGTCGAGCGGCCGCCGGTCCCGAACCAGCCACCGCCCGTCCACCCAGACGTGGCGCACGTCGAGCCCCTTCGCCGAGTAGACGAGCGTCGCCGCGACGTCGTGCCACGGCCGCAGGTGCGGGGCGTCCATCGCCAGCGCGATGACGTCCGCGCGCTTCCCCGGTTCCAGGCTGCCGATCTGCGCCTCGAGGCCCAGGGCGCGGGCCGCGTCGATCGTCGCCATCGGCAGCAGCGCCGCCGACGGCAGCACCGACGGGTCCGCGGCCGCCACTTTGTTGAGCACGCCCGCGCACTTCATCTCGTCAAAGAGGTCCATGCCGTTGTTGGTCACGGCCCAGTCGGTCCCCAGGGCCACCCGCGCGCCGGCGCGGAGGAGGGACGGGATCGGGGCGAGGCGGCCTTCGATCCGGGCCGCGCTCACGGGGCAGTGGCTCACCCAGCTCCCGCTGTCCGCCAGTAGCCGGATCTCTTCGTCGTCGATGTAGATGCAGTGCGCCGCCACGAGGTCGGGCCCGAGCAGCCCCGTGCCGGCGAGACACCGCACCCCGCCGCCGTGGCCGCGCGCGCGGAGCGCGGCGAGTTCCGCCTCCGCCTGCGCGCAGTGGATGAAGATACGCGCGCCGGTCTCCCCGGCCGTCTGCCGCACGCGGCGCAGCAGATCGTCGGAACAGGTATCGGGCGCGTGCGGCCCGAGGCCGCAGTGGATCCGGGACTCCGGCGCCACGCCCCACCGGTCGATCAGGGCGAGCGCCTGCGCCCATTCCAGGGGCGCCGTGAGGTCGCGCAGCGTGTGACAGAGCACGGAGCGCATCCCGAGGCGGTCGAACGCCTCGGCGATGACGGCCATGTGGGAGAAGCGGTCCGCGGTGCACGTGACCCCGTTCGTCAGCATTTCGAGGCCGCCCAGCATCGTGCCCCAGTAGTAATCGTCCGGGCGCGCGCCGTCCATGTGGGGCGGCGCGTAGGCCGAGGCGAACCACTCCGCGCGCGAGCGGTCTTCCCCCAGCCCGCGGAAGAGCGCAAACCCGGCGTGCGTGTGCGTGTTGATCAGGCCCGGCATGACGAGATGTCCCCCGCACTCCACGACCGTATCGCCGTCCCGGACCGGCCAGTCGCCTCCCGCGCCGACGTGCACGATGCGCGCGCCGTCGAGGACGATGGTGCCCGGAGCGAACACGTCGCGCCGCGGGTTCATGGTCACGACGGTGCCGCCCCTCAGGATCTGCCGGATCGGGTCACCCATGCGCACGCTCCCCCCATCGCGCGTCCGCTCGTCGGTCAAGCCGGCCTATCCTCCGCGGCCTCGCGGCGGGGTCCCGGGCGGAGGACTCTCTTCGCGAATCGCAGAACGCGATGCAGATGTCCGTCATGGTGGAGGTGCCGGCGATCGAGCTCGACGACGTCGGCATGGCCTTTGCGGTCCCCGACGGCGCCCTCGAAGTGCTCCGCGGGATCAGGCTCGCGGTCCGGCAGGGGGAGTTCGTGTCGCTCCTCGGCCCTTCCGGCTGCGGCAAATCGACGTTGCTGCGCGTCATCGCGGACATCCTCCCGCCCACCCGGGGCCGTGCGTCCGTGCTGGGCGTCTCCCCCGCCGAGGCCCGGCGGACCCGGGCCCTGGGCATGGTGTTCCAGCAGCCGATCTTGCTGCCCTGGCTCAGCGCCGAGGAAAATGTCGCCCTGCCCCTTCGCATCGGGAACTGGGGCGCGCGGCACCATGCCCCGGCGACGCCCGCAGCACTCCTGCGGCTCGTGGGGCTGGACGGATTCAACCGGGCGCGCCCGGCCCAGCTTTCCGGCGGCATGCAGCAGCGCGTCGCGATCGCCCGCGCGCTCGTGAGCGATCCCAAGGTCTTGCTGATGGACGAGCCCTTCGGCGCGCTCGACGCCATCACGCGGGACCGGCTGAACGAAGAGCTGTTGCGGATCTGGACCGAGGTCCGGCGGACCGTCGTCTTCGTGACCCACAGCATCGCGGAGGCCGTCTACCTCTCCATGCGCGTCGTGGTGATGTCGCCGCGGCCGGCGAGCATCCGGCGTATCGTGGACATCGGTCTGCCGTACCCGCGCGAGCCCAAGATGAAGGACGCACCGGAGTTCACGCGGTATACGGCCGAGCTGCGGGCCGCGCTGGAGGATGGGGCGTGAAGACCGCGGCGCACCCGCTCGCTCCCGCGTCCGCCGCGGCGGCCGGGCAGGGCCCGGACCGTGAGAGCGCCGTGCGGCGGTGGGCCCTGTCCGTCGGGGGCATCCTGGCGGTGCTGGCGCTGTGGCAGGCGATCATGGTGGTGTTCAAGGTTCCGCACTACCTCGCCGCCTCGCCGCTCGAGGTCGCGGCTGCCCTCCAGGCCCAGCCCGTCCTTCTCGCGGTCAACGCCTGGCCGACGATCGTGGAAACGCTCGGCGGCTTTCTGGTGGGCAACGTCATTGCCGTACTGATCGCGATCGGGTTCGTCCACAACCGGACGTTCCGGCACACGGTCTATCCCCTCGCCGTCACCGTCCGCACGCTGCCGATCGTGGCCATCAGCCCGATCCTCGTCCTGCTGCTCGGCAACGGGTACGCGCCCAAGATCGCGATCGCCGCGCTGATCACGTTCTTCCCCACCCTGGTCAACATGGTGGACGGGCTCAACGCGGTCGACGCCCAGGCCCAGGAGCTGATGCACGTGCTCTCGGCCACGAAGTGGGAGGTGTTCCGCCACCTGCGGTGGCCGACGTCGCTGCCGTATCTCTTTTCGGCCTTGCGCATCGCGAGCACGGCCAGCCTGCTCGGTGCGATCGTGGCGGAGTGGATCGGCTCGAACAAAGGGCTCGGCTACCTGATCCTCGCGGCGACCTACGACTACCGCACGCCGCTCCTCTATGCCACCATGGCGGTCGCCTCGGCGCTCGCCCTCGCCTTGTTCGGGCTGATTTCGCTGTTGGAGATCTACGCCGTGCCGTGGCGCCGGCCGGGCGGGGCCGCCCGATAGCGATGGGCGGCGTCGGGATCGTCCGCGTACCGGAAGGGGGTCCGCCATGAAGACCGTTCACGAACCCGCGCGCGAGGTGCCGGTGGCGGCGGAAGCCGACGTGGTGGTGGTCGGCGGAGGCCCCGCGGGAATCGCCGCCGCGGTGGCCGCGGCCCGGAACGGCGCGCACGTGCTCATCCTCGAGCGGTACGGCTACCTCGGGGGCCTCGCGTCCGGCGGGATGGTGCTGCTGCTCGACGACATGTGCGACCGCGGCGGGCGCACCGTCGGCGGCATCGGCCATGAGATCGTCGAGCGCATGGCGGCGGCCGGAGGATGCGTCGTCCCGCCCCTCGACGAGTGCTTCCGGCAGGACGAAGAGCTGTGGTGGAAGTGGGCGCGGTGGGGGTTCGAGGATTTCTACGCCCGCCTCCATCCGCACCCCACGACGTATGGCGCGTCGTTTGATCCGGAGGTCTGGAAGCAGATCTCCCACGAGATGGCGCTCGACGCCGGCGTCACGCTGCGGCTGCATTCCTGGTTCTCGCGCGCGGTGGTCGACGACGGCCGCCTGCGCGCGGTGATCGTGGAGACGAAAGAGGGCCGGCAGGCGATCGAAGGCCGCGTCTTCATCGACGCGACGGGCGATGGGGACGTGTTTGCCGGCGCCGGCGCGCCCCACATCAAAGGGGCGTACATGATGACTCTCGTCCACCGCCTGGCGGACGTCGACGTCGATCGGGCCATGCGGTTCGAGCGCGAGCGCCCCGACGAGGCGCGCCGGCTCAATCAGCAGGTCAAGCAGATCTTCGGCGCCTCGTGGGATTTGTGGTGGCTGCGCACCCCGCGGGACGGCGTGATCTGGTGCAACACACCGCACCTCCACGGCCTCGACGGGCTCCGGGTGGAAGACTTGACCAGGCTGGAGCTGGAGGCGCGCCGCCGGTTCGTCAAGGCGGCCGCGTGGCTGCGCGGGCACTTTCCCGGGTTTGAACGCGCCTACATCCTGGACGCCGCGCCCCAGGCCGGCGTGCGGCAGACGCGGCTCCTGTTGGGCGAGTACGTGGTGACGAAGGAGGATATTGCGGAGCGGCGCACCTTTCCCGACGTCATCGGCCGCGGCCGCGACTACTACATGCCGTACCGGAGCCTGCTGCCGGTCCAGGTCGACGGGCTGCTCGTCGCCGGGCGGCACTACTCGGCGACGCCGGAGGCGCAGAAGATCAGCCGCGAGATCCCGCCGTGCATGGTTATGGGCGAGGCGGCGGGGACCGCGGCGGCCATGGCCGCGCAGGCGGGTCTCGAGCCCCGGCGGGTCGACGTCGGCGCCCTCCAGGAGCGGCTCGTCGCCCAGGGCGCGATTCTCGGCTCTCCGATCGTCGCGACGGCGCGCTACGGGGGGACTACGGCATGAACGACGCCGCCCGCCGCGAGGCCGGAATTCAGTACACGAAGGACGGGCCGGTGGCCCGGGTGACGATCGACCGGCCGCCCGTGCTCAATGCGCTCAGCCGTGCCGCGCATGCGGCGCTCTCGTCGGCGTGGGACGACGTGCGCGACGACCGCGAGATCCGCGTGGCGATTCTGACCGGCGCGGGCACCCGGGCGTTCTGCGCCGGCACCGACCTCAAGGATCCCGACGCGGCGAACGGCGTCCCCTATCTCTGGAACGGCCCCCAGCTGGGGGCCGGCGGGCTCTCCTTCCGGCGCGATCTCCTCACGCCGGTGATCGCCGCGGTGAACGGGCTCGCGCTCGGGACGGGATTCGAGCTGGCGCTGGCCTGCGATCTGATCGTGGCGGCCGATCACGCGGAGTTCGGCTTCCCCGAGCCCCGCGTAGGGTACATGGCGCTCGACGGCGGGATCGCGATGCTCACCCGCCAAATTCCCTACAAAGCCGCCATGGGGATCTTGTTGACCGGGCGCCGCGTGAGCGCGCGCGAGGGCCTCAGCGCGGGGTTCGTCAACGAAGTGGTCCCCCCGGCCGAGCTCATCACGGCGGCGGAGCGATGGGCGGCCGAGATCATCGCGTGCGCCCCGCTGTCGGTCGAGGGCACCAAGCAGATCGCCATGGAGGCGCGGGACGTGCCGTCGTGGGCCGCGCCCCGCTGGTTCCCGCGGCGCGTGATGGAAGCTATCGCCTCGGACGACGCCGAGGAGGGGACGCGCGCCTTCCGGGAGAAACGCCCGCCGCGCTGGAGGGGGAAGTAATGGCGCAGCGATCGCCGCAGCCGCTCGAGGGGATTCG
This sequence comes from bacterium, assembly GCA_035945995.1. Lineage (NCBI taxonomy): Bacteria > bacterium. The sequence continues at coordinate 6,087 of DASYZR010000143.1, read as the reverse complement.
GGTCCTCGACTTCAGCCAGATCACACTCGGGCCCATCGGGACGCAGATGCTGGGCGATTTCGGCGCCGACGTCATCAAGATCGAGCGGCCGGGCGGCGGCGACTTTCTCCGGACGACGCTCCCGCAGCCCGACGGCACGAGTTACCTTTTCATCGCCGGGAACCGCAACAAGCGCGCGATGACGCTGGATCTCCGCCGGCCCGGCGGCCGGGACATCATGGCGCGGCTGATCCGGCGCGCCGACGTTCTCGTCCATAACTTCCGCCCCGGGGCCATGGAACGGCTCGGCTGCGGCTACGAACAGGCGCGGGAGCTGAACCCCCGTCTCATCTATGCGATGGGCACCGGCTTCGGTCCCTCGGGTCCCTATCAGGCGAAGGGCGGTCAGGACTGGCTGGCGCAGGCGATGGGCGGCGCGCTGATGCGCCGCGCCGAACCCGGGACGCCGCCGGAGCCGTTCACGGTCGCCGTGTGCGACTTCGCCGCCGGCATGCTGCTGGTGCAGGGCATCCTCTTCGCCCTCCTCGCGCGGGAAAGGACCGGGCGGGGGCAACTCGTCTCGTCGTCGCTCTTCGACAGCATGCTCTATATGCAGCAGCAGGAAGCGACCTGCCTCATCAACGCCGGCCAGGAGATCAATTGGAGCCGGATGCCGCTCAACGGCCACTTCCAGACCCGGGACGGGAAGTGGCTCCTGTTTCTCGGCGCGTTCAAGCAGGAACCGCTGCGGGACATCTGCCGCGCGCTCCATCTCGAGCCGCTGCACGAGGATCCGCGGTTCGCGACGGAGGCCGCGCAGATGACCAACCGGGCGGAGCTGCAGGCGATCTTCCGGCGCCGGATCGCGGAGCTCACCCGGGCGGAGGCGCTGGCGGCCCTGGAAGGCGAGGACATCTTGTGCGCCCCCATCCACACGCTGGCCGAAGCCTTTGCCGATCCCCAAGTCGCCCACAACGAGATGGTCATCGACATCCCGGATCCCGGGCGGGGCCGCGTGGCGGCGGTCGGCAACCCGGTGAAGCTCAGTGAGACGGCGGCCCGGGTGCGCCGGGGCGCGCCCGAGGTGGGCGAGCACACCGACGAGATCCTCCGCGAACTCGGCTACGGTGATGGCGACATCGCACGGTTGCGGGCGGACGCGGCAGTGTAATCTCGAACGATTCGACTGGGGGTGTCGGAATGAGACGGGACACGATCACGCTGTTCACGCGGCCGGTGAGCCGGCGCGCTCTCCTTTCCGGAGGAACCGCGCTCGGCCTCGGTCTGGCCGGCGGCCGGCTGCTCGGCCTGGGGTCGCCGGCGCAGGCGCAGGGCATGACGGGACTGTCCGAACAGCTCGGCTGGCTCGCCAACGCCCAGATGGCGGGCGATTTCGTCGCGGCCGGCAAGGGGTATTTCAAGGACGCCGGCATCGACCTCAAGATTCAGCCGGGCGGCCCCAACATCGACCCGATTCAAATCGTGGCCGGCGGCGGCGTGCCGTTCGGCAACGTGTCGTCGGTCGCCGTCCTGGTCAACGCGCGCAGCCGCGGCGTGCCCGTCAAGGCGTTCGGCGCGGTGCTCCAGCGCCACCCGTTTGCGTTCATCTTCCTGACGAAGTCGGGCATCCACACGCCGAAGGACTTCGAGGGCAAGACGATCGGTATTCAGGCGACCGCGCGCCCGCTGCTCGCGGCGGTGCTCGCCAAGTATCACATCCCGCCGGACAAGGTAAAGGTCCAGTTTGTCGGCGGCGACACCCGCCCGCTCATCACGGGGCAGGTGGACGTGATCACCGGCTGGATCATCGACGCGCCGCAGATCGAGGCCGTGCGGCAGGCGGGGAGCTACAGTTACTTCAAGCTGTGGGACCTTGGCATCCAGCTGTACGCGTACACGTATTTCACGACCGACCGCGTGCTGAGCGACCGCAAGGATGTGCTGGCCCGGTTCCTGTCCGCGAGCGCGCGCGGCTGGACCTACGCGGCGGCGCATCCGGACGAAGCGGTCGACTGGGTGCTCAAGGCGGCGCCGGCCCTCAGCCGTCCGCTGGAGCTGCAGACGTGGAAGAACGAGATTCCTTATCTGTCCTCGCCGCTGACGAAGCAACACGGGCTCGGCTACATGGACCCGAAAGTCTGGAAGGCGATCAGCGACACGTACTACGGCCTGCAGCAGATCCCCAAAGAGGTCGCGCCGACCGACGTGATGACCAACGAGATCGTGGAGATGGCGAAGACGCCGAAGATCTGAACGTAGAACGCCGGGGGGCGGCTAGTCCGCTCCCCGGCGGACGTCACGGCGTTTGGAGCCCCCTATTTCTCGGGGTTGACGAGATAGGGGATCGCGACCTGCGGGGTCAGGACTTCTCCCCGCGCCTCGCCCCGTTCGAAGAATGCGTGCCAGCCGGCCCGCTCGAGTGCCTCTTCGATCCGCTGCGCGAACTCCTTGTCGGGAATCCGCCAGATCCGCAGGAATCGATCGGTTCTTCCGTGGTGATCGGTATGGTTGAGGCAATATCCCACGAGCTCGGCGCCGGCATCGACCAACCGCTGAATCGTCGGGCTGAGGTCAAACAGAAACTTCCCCCGGTCTTCCGGAGTCAGGGCGAGCCATTCGCGGCGATGCTTCCATTCCTCGAGATAATAATACACGGTAGAGATATACCCCGAAACGATTCCGGGCTTAGCCTCGGCATCATCTATGATAAGATCGTGGTTGCGGGCCCTTAGCTCAGCGGGTAGAGCGCCGGGCTTTTAACCCGGGCGTCGGGGGTTCGAGTCCCTCAGGGCCCACCAGATCAAGGGCTGGCGAAGGACCGCTTTCATCTGCTACCCTCCTGCTACCCACTTTGGTGGTCCGATGCCGACATTCAGCCGAACTTAGGCGGCGACCGTCCCCCTCGGGGGATGCTTTCCGTCGGGGTGCTCCATGCGCCAGTGACGACGACCGGCTGAACAGGTACCCGACCGACTGAAGCATTCTGTCGGTGCCGCGCACCGTACTCATACATCCGTTTGGTTGACCGCCAACCCTTCTGGCTTCATGATGGACGTGGGATTGTCGGTAGACGGAGGTCGGCATGACTGAGCGGAACGGTGACGGCGGCGCACCGCACAAAACTGCGACCGAACTGCCGATCGGCCGACCATTCTTCGCTGGCTTCGACGCGCGCAGAAACGGCGGGGGGAGACCAAGAGGTTTGGCGGCGCTGGTCAGGCAGGCTGTCGGCGACGGCGAGGACCTCGTCCGATTCTACCGCGCCGTGTTCGCCGGAGACGCCGTGTCCATCGGGGAGCGACGCCGTATCAGCCTACGTGACCGCATGTTGGCCGGTGAGTGGCTCGCCGCGAGAGGTTGGGGTCGGGCGCCGGTCGTCATCGAGCCGCCGGACGAGCCCAGCGGGCCGTTCGCCCCCGAGGCGGCCGCCGCGCTGAAGGAGATGCCGCCGGAACTGCGGGACGGGATCAGGCAGTGGCTCCAGGAACGGCGCGAGGAGTACCTTGCCAGCGAGCGCGCGGCGGCGGAGCGGCGCATGCTGTCGTACATGCCGACGGTCGGGCCGGACGGGAACGGGGACGGGCCGCGCTAACGTAAACACCCGGGTGAACCAGCGGCAAGCCACCGTCTCTTGACGAGGTCGATGGCGAGTGAGGATAATGCTCCCAACTCTCCGGCCTTCCGGCTGTGGCGGAACTGGCAGACGCGGCGGCTTGTATCGCGGTCATCTCGCGAGGAGCGCGGTACAAGCCGCTGCTGGAAACAGCGTCCGGGTTCGACTCCCGGCAGCCGGACCAGCAGGGATGCACCATGGACCATGATCGTCTACCTCGACAGGAACGTGCTGAGTCATCTCCGCCATCGCACCCGGGGTGCCATGGACCAAGATGAAGCCACGTTGCGCATGGCCACCAAGCATGGTCATCTATCGCTGTCGTTGAGCATTGTCACGGTTTCGGAAGTGCTACTTATGGACAACAAGAAGCAGGCGCTCGACGAGATTCGATGGATCGTCGGGCTCACGGATCGGGCGCATATCATCAACCACGTTGTGCCCCTTCTCAACGACTGCTTCCGAGCGTACGCGCGTGGGACTGGTGCTGCGGCAAGCCCGTACGCCACAAACCTCGACCTGGCGCGCCTGACATCACCAACGCCGCGCGACTACGGCGCTCTTCTACGAACGGTGCTTACCTACAAGCAGCAGCGAACCGCGTGGACGGACGGCTGGACCCATGCTATGGAGAGATGGCGGGCCGCGATGCCGCGCCGCCTCACTTTCAAGCAGTTCATGAACGCTCATGCTGTTGAGTGGCTGCGAATCATGGCCGAGCGTGCGGGTGTCCTCGTCCAGTGTGAACGGCGCGGCTGGGCCGGTTTGCTTGCGCTCAAGCCGATCCGGCTGGGTGTCGTAGTACCATTGGTGCTCGCGCATGCAAGAATGTTCGGTAATCGCGAACTGGAGGAAGCGCATTTCGGCGACCTTCACCACGCAGCCTCGGCATCGCCCGCCGATGTCTTTGTAACACATGATGGGAGACTACGCGAATTGATTCGCCGCGCGCAGGTGGGTGACATGGAGGTGCTAACGCTCAGAGAATTGATACGTCGGCTCCAACGAGAGAATAGGCTTGACGTCCAATCAGGCTCCTGACGTGCCGTCCCTGGCAGTGGCCGGGAGTACGTCAGCCGCGTCTTCCTGTCTCTCAGACGCCCTCCTCGCACGTTCAGTTCATCCGACGTAGCGGAACACAAGTTGCGCGTTGCGCCCGCTGAGCCACCTCTCCACATCGGGAGTGTCGTCACGCCACCTGGCGTTGAGTTTGCCGTGGTACCCGCACACCCCAATGACTGCATCGTGTTTAGTCGCCGCGAGCGCCACCTGGCCGAGGAAGCGTTGAATGTCGCCGTTCGGCATCCGGCCGCCACGGGCGGAGACTAACTTGATTTCGACCGCGAGCGTGCGACCCGCACGGTCCCTCGCCACCATGTCGAAGGTGTGCCGCGTTCCGAACGCCTCCACCGTCGCCCACGCTTTGCTCGCCGCCCAGCAGTCTGGACAGCCGACCTCCCGACCCGGGCCGCCGGGCGGGATTCTCGGCGCACCCGCCGGTGCAGCGTAGCCTGTTGCCCCAGGGGTGGCTGAAGAGCAGAATGTCGTCCTGCGCTGCCGCGATGCGGATGGCGTGAGGGATAATAAACTGGCGCTCCAAGGACTGTTCGGTCTTGATACCCTGAGGAATGCGAGGAATGCGCGCCCGCATCAGTGCCCTGAACAACTCCTGTTGGAACTTGATGATGGTCAAGGCCCCTCCCCCTAACGTAATGGTCTCGTTCGGCGCTGCGGCGGTCGCCCCCACGGGGGACGCTCCGCGCCCTGTTGGTTGGGCATGGATCACGTGCCGAAGAATTCCGCAGGAGTCCGACCTCGGAGCACCCACAGACACTTATCCAAGGTCCTCAACGACACGCGACAATCGGTCGCTAGGTTCCGGCACGTCGCGAGATAAGGCGCGTACGTCTCCGGCTTGCTGAGGAAAGCATCCAAATTCGTTCCCGGGTCGTCGACATAGCCCAGCCGCGCCAATGATCGCCACGCATTCTGGTCCAGGGTCGTGTATGTATCCGGCTCGTAGATCGTCAAGATCGCGCTCGCCATGCGAACCGACACGCCACGCAGTCGGTCCAGGTGCCGGATGGCCTCTTCTGGATCGCGCTCGGCGAACGCCTTCCGGCTGACTGTTTGCAGTAACTCGGCGCTGTTGCTACGGAGGAGCGGCTTCGGTCGCGGCGACTTCCAATCCGCGATGCGAAGCAGGTCTTTCATCTCCAGGTACCGCCGCGCTCGGATCGGCTTTCGAAAGGCCTCGGAGAAAACCATGTCGTCCTTCGCTTGCTCCTGTGGCGGATAGTAACTGGCCACCCGCTCAACCGTCTGCCGGTCCAACATAACAGCCTGCCCCCTTCGTCTTCAGGCGGGTCACGTGGTCCTAATGTATTGGGCATTTGACCATGCAGCGCCTTGTCGCTGCGGAGGGCGGCCGGACAAACGTGACGAACCGGTTCCCCCAGCGGCCGTTCATCGAGGGGGAAGGTCGTCGCGCCGAT